>JBIKOO010000083.1:0-6387 GCA_044358015.1 Ilumatobacteraceae bacterium | reverse complement strand
GTTGCAATCACCCAACCAGCAAACGCAGGTAGTTCAACACCAGCCCCGAAATTTTCACCATGCAACTCGCAACGCAACTGCTTACCTAATCGCTCGCGTAACGAATTCAAATGTGATCCAACACTTGATGTCAATCGCGAAATGTGGGCGACAACTGGATCTGCGAACGAACCAAATTCATCTAAGTCGCCACCGCTAGAAAAGTTGGTACCCGCACCCCGCAACGTCACTGCGCCAATGGTTTGATCGACGACCGCAACATTAAGTACTTCGGCTAATGCCGTACGCATTGATGACGAATAGGCGTTACGACGCGTCGGTCGATTGAGAGTGATCATCAGATGGTCATCAATTCGTTCGCTCAATACCTCGTCTTCATCAGAGGATGCAAAACTCTTATCAACGCGGTGATTTTTCCACTGCGCAAACTCGTCTCCACTTTGTAAAAGCGAATAGGTCGTTGACTCGACAATCAATGACTCTTGAATCGTTCTGGTTTCAACCCCGCGCAATAACAAAACGGTTGCCAATGCCGCCTGCGGGCAACGATCAATGGTTGTCAAAATTTCATCTAACTCGCGATCATCGTCCACGACCACGTCGCAATGCTGCACTAAATCGCTTGCGCTCCCCCGACGAGCGATCACAATGCACGCCAGGGCGCCTAATGGGTTGACTTCTGCCTGCGGGTCCGTGTCAACGAGGGCCACAGTCACGCCGCGCAACAAACTCAACGACTCTCGGTCGAGTTCGCAGCGGGTATTGAATTCAGAGGTCGTGAACTGCTCGAGCACCTTCGCACAGTACGCCCCGATCCCACCCTTCTACCGACATCTTTCAGGCACGCCCCTGCCAAGATCTTCATCCCATGGATCCCGACGACCACGAAGAACTTGATAGCTACACCCACTGGGACACCAGCCAAGAAAGCATGCTTTCCTATTGGTTTCACGCCAGACCCCATCGCACCCCCGAGTCGGTTCTTGATGTGGTCCTCACCGCGGCCAGTGCAGTCACTGGCATCCAAGGAGGCCAAGCGGTCATTGATATTTACCCGCACATTGATGGCCCAGTCACTGGTGAATGGCTTCGAATCAGTGGGCACCGTCGGCAATGGTTGGCCACCATTGGCGGCCGACCCGATCGCCATTTCGGAGAAATTCCCGACGATTTACAAGACGAACTCATTGCCGATGGTTGGAATGCTGTCGCCAAGATTGATCAACATTTTCAGGTAGTTCCGTGCGAAAACTGCGGAATCGTGCATCCGTTTGACTTTGAATACTGGCCCGAGGACGATCCGTGCCAATTTCAAACTGTCATGAAAGCTGTTAATGCGGCCCGACAAGTTCTTGATGCGCCACTCGGTGGTTGGTTTATCCAGGCCTCGATGACCCACGACAATGAGGATCCGGACAACCCCACCCCGTTCACTGTCGCCTACCTCGATTTACTCACTATGGTCGGTCCCCGATACGTCGTTGATGTGCTGTGGCCCCTTGATTCACCCTTTGGCAAACTCGCTTGCCAAAATAATTTGCACGAACTTCACGACGGCGAGTGCTCCTGAATCACCCCTTACGCTGGACTTTTATACTTGACATCCATTATTTTGCACTTGACACCAATCAAAATGTCAGAAAGACTTGACAAGGTCGTACTGTGAAGTGCTACACTACTGATGTCAGATAGTTTCTAGGTCCAAATCAACACTCAACAAGCCGAATGGAGGTGGCCAATATGAGCAAGAAATCCGCAGCAAGCTTTTTCCTCATCGACGAGTTGGTCGCCCGAGTCAACGCTCAGTTGCCGGCTGACCAACAGGTCACCGAGCGCACCGTTCGCTATTACATGTCAAACAACCTCATCGGCAAAGGTCTCAAGATCAGCGAACTTCCCGAGGAGTTCAGCTCGACCATTAGCCAACGTGGCAACCAGCGCTACTTCACCGCAGACGACTGCGATGTTGTGGTCGCTACCCGCACTGCGCTTTCCAACGGGCTCACCATCGAGCAACTTGGTGGACGTCCTTCGTCGCTCAAGACCGAACCATTAATGATGCCCGTGATGTACTCACGTTCATTTGAAGTCAGTGACAACCTCAGCAACTACGTCGCCAGCAGTCCGGTGTCAATGCCCGAGATTCGTGATGCCTGGTCGTTGCAACTTCGCGGCGATCTCACACTGACCGGCACCGGTACACGCCCATCAATCGACACCGTTCGTGATTTGCAGAACTTCATCAATCAAAACTTTGCTCCCGAAAAGAGCAACGATGCGCATGATGACTACTTCGATTCTGATGACACTCCATCCACGCGATCGTTGCGTATTGAAATTGAACTTGTTGATATTGCCGCACCATTTGAAGGCCTCTTGGTCAATGCATCAAATGCCGAAGTCACCCCTGGTGGCGGAGCTTCTGGTCGCATCTGGGAAGTCTGTGGTGTTGAAGAACTCATGCCCGAACGTCCCATCAATCGACTTCCACTCAAGCCTGGTCAGGTTGCCCTGACTTCGGCTGGACGGGGCGAAAGCCTTGGATTTACTGGCGTTATTCATGCCTTTGGCCCGCGCTGGACCAGTCCGGTTGACAAAGAGGCGCTACACAAAGGCAAGAAACAAACCCCCATGCACGGTGAAGAAAAAACCCTCGTCCGCACTTGGGAAAACATTCTCATAACGGCTGACGAACACGGTCAAAGCCGTCTCGCCGCGCCGCTCATTTCATCTGGCCTTTTTGGCTACCCGTTTCAAGATTGCGCCGAAGTCACCTTCGAAACTCTTCTCGAAACTCCAACGTCGGTCACCCACGTGCATATTCGCACGGTGAGCCGACGTTCATTTGACCAACTTGTCGACGCCCGCAATCGGGTCCTGCGCAAGTTGGACATCGCATAATCCGCACGACCGCCGTTGTCAAGGGAACTCTCTCCCACCCCGACGTCAAACTGATCTACCCCACCCAAACGTTTCATCCGAGACGCCGACTGAAAGCAGAGAAGCACCCTGAAGCCGACCAACAAAAAACCTGAAGTATCTGACGACACGACACCAAAACAAGGAGACACCGACATGACTAGTTACGAGATGAACCCCGAAAAGAGTGAGAGCATGACACCGTCAGAGATCAACCAATACTTCAAGGAATTTTTGCTGGCACTTGACCGCAAGGTGCAATTCATCGCTGGCTTTCGTTTGGCCGAAGCTGATGACTTCAAACAATTTTGTGCGGTCTGGTTGTTGCAACGACCCCAGTTGATGAGTGACTACGCCCCTCGAGCATTGGCATCAGTATGTGCAAGTCAACGTGCCGTGGACTTTATTCGAAGCATGAATCGACAGGTTCCGCAGGGCAAGTACGTCAAAGATGAAGATGCACGTGAACGCAACGCGATCTTGCACCTTGACAGTGCACTCGCCGGTTCAAAAGGTAACGCGACACACGAAAAGTTTCTCGCCGACCCGAGCGATATGGAAGAAGCAATTGTCAGCAACATGATGTTGGGTTCAATGATGAAAGTATTGACCCCACGTCAGCAGCAGGTGTACCTGCTCGTTGAAGTTGAGGGCAACAAAGTTGTTGAAGCCGCCAAAGTCATGGGCGTGCGTCGCGAGATGGCTCAACGTGAGTTGGGTGTCGCGCGTCTAGTCGTTGCCGAACTCCGCGGTGAGTTCGGTAACTGACGCCAACACTTTGACGAACTATCCGTCATCCCTTAACTAAAATTATTAAGTCGCACATAGTTAAAAACTCAATCATCAACAACCAAAGGAGCCCCATGGAATTAACCAACGAACAACAGAATTACCTCATCACCTTCGAGACCGCAGTACAGCGTCTTGTGATGAATATGGCCAACATTCATCGCGATTCGCGCATGGACATTGTTCGATATGCATCAGAATGGCTTTTACGCCGGCCGAAGTATTTCACCTCACATACTCCCCTTCACCTGGCGCGTGCCGTCACGCGCAGCAGAGCTATCGAATACATCCGGCAGCAAGCCAAACAGGCCGCAGCTCGCGGGTGGAACGACATTGACAAATGTTTCATTGCCAACATCTCGCTCGATCAGATGCTCGAAAATGAAAACGCTAATGGCTTTGTCGGTGTTGCAGAATCAGCAAATCCAGAAGCGGCATATTTTGTTCAGGCCAGTCGCGACATCATCGACCAGGCCTTGATCAAGCACCTCACCAAAAAGCAGTACACGGTGTTCACCTTGCGCGCCTTCAATGACTTCAACGTCAACGAGATCGCATCTCTCACGCGCAGCAAGCATTACAACGTCTCGAAGTTGTACAAAGACGCACAAAAGCGTTTACGCGACCGCTACCTTCAGAACCCCGAAGACTTCGGGTTCTGATACCTCCGTGCCAGCGTGTGACCCATGTTGGGTCACACATTTGGCATTCAACACGTTTGGGGTATATAAGCCGTAGGCTGGTCAACCTTACAGAGCAGGAGAAACGCTCATGGATACATCAACCAGCGTGGACACCGGCTTTGCCGATTTAGGACTACGTCCAGAGATACTTAAGGCCCTGGCGGGCCTTGGCTACGAGGAACCGACGCCTATTCAACGCGAGGCCATTCCCCACATGATTAACGGCAAGGACCTTTTAGGTCAAGCCGCAACCGGTACCGGTAAAACAGCAGCGTTCGCGTTGCCAATTTTGCAGTTGCTTGAAATGAATAACGATCGACCATCGCCTGTGGCTTTGGTTCTCGTGCCCACCCGCGAACTTGCAATGCAAGTGTCTGAGGCCATCTATAAGTACGGACACGATCTTCGTGCCCGTTGCGTTCCGATTTACGGTGGCCAGCCCATCGGACGTCAGATTGATGCGTTGAGCCGCGGTACTCACGTCGTAGTGGCAACACCAGGTCGTGCACTTGATCACATTCGCAAGAAGACGCTCAAGCTTGAACACATCCAAATGGTGGTTCTTGACGAGGCCGACGAAATGCTCGACATGGGATTCGCCGAAGATCTTGAAGCAATTCTTGAATCAACTCCGAAAGAACGCCAGACGGTTTTGTTCTCCGCAACAATGCCGCCACGTATTGATGCCATTGCTCGCCGCCATCAGCGCGATCCAATTCGTATCACGATCCAGCGTTCAACAACCGAAGCTGGCACTTCGCCATTGGTGAAGCAGTCGGCGTACATGATTCCGCGTCACCATAAGGCTGCGGCTCTTGGCCGCATCCTTGACATCGAGGCACCAGAAGCAGCCATTGTTTTCTGTCGTACTCGTGGCGAAGTTGATCAGCTCACCGAAACGCTCAATGGTCGCGGTTACCGCGCCGAAGCGCTGCACGGTGGCATGGATCAAGAACAACGTGATCGCGTTATGGGTCGTTTCCGTTCGGGCGTTGCCGAGTTGCTCATTGCAACCGACGTCGCTGCTCGTGGTCTTGACATTGATCACCTCACACACGTTGTCAACTACGACGTGCCGTCAGCTCCCGAGTCATACGTGCACCGTATTGGTCGCGTTGGTCGTGCCGGACGCGAAGGCGTCGCAATTACTTTGGCCGAACCTCGTGAACAGCGCATGTTGCAAAACATTGAGCGCCTGACCAAGATCAAGATCGCTTTTGAAAAAGTGCCTTCGGTCGAAGCACTGCGTGCTCGTCAGATGGAACTCACCACCGAGACTTTGCGCGAAGCACTGGCCGGCGAGACTCAAGAACGATTTGAATCGGTCTTGACCGACTTGTTGCAAGAGTTCAACATCGAACAGATTGCACTGGCCGCTATCAAGCTCACGCATGATGCCGAACAGTCATCATTGGACGAAGTGGACATCCCTGACTTGTCAAACGGTGATCCCCGAGATCGTCGTGATCGTGGCGACCGCCGCGATAGCCGTGACGGTCGACGTGATGATCGTCGCGGTGACAGCCGCGGAGATAGTCGCGGAGATAGCCGCGAGCGTTTTGATCGCAGTGGCAGCAACGATCGCAGCAGTCGTTTTGGTCGCGATGAGCGCCCCGACCGCGGTGGACGTTTCGAACGTGGACCGGCTCGCGGACGTGGCTCAGGCCCGACCGCCAAGTTGTATGTCGGGCTCGGCCGCAAGGCTGGTATCCGTCCTCAAGACTTGGTCGGAGCGATTGCCAATGAAAGCGGCATCTCTGGTCGCGACATCGGTGACATCAAAGTGTCCGATCAGTTCTCGATCGTTGAAGTTCCGGGTAACGAGATGGACAACATCTTGAACACAATGAAGAACGTCAGCATCCGCGGCAAAAAAGCCAACGTCCGCTTGTATCGAGATGAACGCTGAAGTAGCTCACAACCGTTACGTCTTGTTCACCACTTTCCGCAAAAGCGGAGTAGCGGTTAAGACGGCGGTGTGGATTGCTCCGTTCGG
>JBIKOO010000203.1:0-2502 GCA_044358015.1 Ilumatobacteraceae bacterium | reverse complement strand
ATCTTGAATGACCTTCCGTTGTTTTGGGATCCGGCCATGATTGAACTTGGTGCGCATGTGCCGCGCTTTTACCGCGACATTCCGACTCGCTTCGCCGTTGTGCCACGGCGGGGCAACACCGAAGACATCAAATGGTTTGAAGCTGATCCCACATATGTGTTGCATTGGATTAACGCATACGAAGAAGGCGATTGGCTGATCTTGGATGGCTTCTTCCAACATGACCCGATGCCCGCCAAGCGTGAAGGTACTCCGAAACCACTGTCGCTTTATCGCTCAGTTGATCTTGATCGCTTACAAACGCGTCCTCACCGTTGGCGCTTCAACTTGGTGACCGGAGAGACGAAAGAAGAGTCACTGTCTGATCGTGTCATGGAATTTGGAATGATCAACCCGCAGATTGCTGGCAAGAACTATCGCTACACCTACAACATGACGGGCAAACCAGGATGGTTCTTGTTTGATGGAATCGTGAAACAAGATGTTCTCACCGGAACTGAAGAGCGTTACTTCTTTGGTGAAGGTGTATTTGGTAGCGAGACCCCGTTTGCACCACGTACTGGAGCGATTGCAGAGGACGATGGCTACTTGTTGACCTTTACAACCGACATGAATCGCGATTGCAGCGAGTGCCTCATCTTTGATGCGACTCGTCTCACTGATGGACCGATTGCTCGAGTGCGATTACCCGAACGCATTTCGTCAGGCACTCACTCGTGCTGGACGCCCGCTGAGGCACTTGTGTCGCGCCAATAGAGTTTCCCCTACTGACAATGAAGTGACTCTGACGTAAGTTGGTTTGGTCACAGCTTTAGATGGGGGTCTCAATATGGAAACAGTTGTTCAAGTTGCACAGGGGCAGTTGCGAGGTTCGGTCGACAACGGACTTCATATATTTAAGGGCGTTCCGTTCGCGGCACCCATCGATGGGCCGAATCGATTTCGTGCGCCGCAGCCCCGTGAATCTTGGTTGGGTATTCGTGATGCCACCACGATTGGTTTGATTTCGCGGCAAGCACCATTGCCACCACCTTTCGGTTCCCCTTTGCCAGAGGCAGGTGCAGATTGTTTGAACCTCAATGTTTGGAGTCCCGACGTGACTGGCTCATTGCCAGTGTATGTGTGGATTCACGGTGGTGCGTTCTACGGCGGCAGTGGTGTCGAAGCGGTTTACGACGGTGCGTCATTTGCTCGCAACGGAGTTGTATGTGTGACGATCAACTATCGCTTAGGGGCGCAAGGCTTTTTGCATCTTGCTGATCACTTTCCAGAATTAGCCGAATCGGGTAATGCCGGACTCCTTGATCAGATCGCGGCCCTGAAGTGGGTGCAACAAAATATCGCAGCATTCGGTGGCGACCCATCACGCGTCACGATTGCTGGTGAATCTGCCGGTGGTATGAGTGTGTCGTCGTTGATGGCAACGTCTTTTGCCAAGGGATTGTTCACACAAGCGATTCCACAAAGTGGTGCTGGACATAATGGCATCAGTGCCAAGACTGCAACGGTGATTGCCGGTGAAGTCTTGCGTCGTCTAGAAGTGAAGCCCGGAGACAGTGCAGCCCTAGACGCGGTTTCTGATGAGCGTTTGTTTGAAGTGCAACTAGAAGTAATGGCTCTGGCGTTTGAAGGTGACTCATCTATCTTGGGTGAGGCCGCCGTTTCAACCATGCCGTTTCAACCGACCTATGACACCGCAATTTTGCCGAAACGACCGATTGAGTTGATTGAGGCAGGATCCGCAGCGGGCATCAAGGTTCTCACTGGCACCACGATGCAAGAGTCATTGGTCTTTATGATTGCGATGTCACCGATGTTTAGTGAAGAGATGCTTGAAGCAATGGTGACCGCAACATTTGGATCTGCCGAAAAAGGTCGTGCAGCAGTAGATAAGTACCGTGCTAATCGGCCAGGTGCACTGCCTCTCCAAATCTCTGCAGCTGTTGAGACTGATCGCATGTTCATCGTGCCGTGCCGTCGACTAGCCGATGCGCAACTGAAGCACTCACCCGATGTGTGGACATACCGTTTTGATTGGGCGACACCGGTTTATGGCGGCGCGCTAGGCGCTTGCCATGCGCTTGAGTTGGTGTTCGTGTTCAACAATCTTGGTGATCCTGCAGCGGCGTATTTGAGTGGCGACAATGCACCGCAAGATGTCGCTGATTCGATGCATCAAGCTTGGGTGGCATTCGTGAAGACCGGTAATCCGCAACATGCCGGGATTCCAGAATGGACTCGGCACAACACGGACGATCGACCAATGATGCAGTTCAATACGTCGTCAACGCTGGGTCACAACTTGTGCGCCGATGAACTTGCTGTGTGGGATGGCGTTCTCTAAGAAATATCGGTGATGCGCTGACGAAGTTGTACAAAAACCTCTTCGCCAACTATTGCTGTTAACTCCTCAGCCAAACCATCTATGACCTGTTGTTCACCGACGTACGCCTCGGGCTCTTCGGTGCACACCCAGGCCATCTTGTCGCTGTGATCGCCCCA
>JBIKOO010000067.1:0-8431 GCA_044358015.1 Ilumatobacteraceae bacterium | reverse complement strand
ACGCTGATCGCGCCGTAGTCAGACGAGCCGACACTTGACGCCAAACGCAACGCGACTTCTTTTTGCACCATGACGACAAAGCGTGAAATTTGTGGGATCGCATCAAGTAGATCTGCGACCAGTGGCGTGGCGACGTTGTACGGCAGGTTGGCGACAACAACTGCTGAACTTCCAGGCGGAATGATTTCGTTCCAATCAAGTTCAAGGGCATCACCAACAACCACTGAAACATTGGGTAAGTCTTTGACAACATCGCGCAGAACAGGGGCGATGCCATGATCAATTTCGATCGCAGTGATACGAGCACCGGTTTCGGCAAGAGCAAGAGTGAGCGACCCGAGCCCTGCGCCAATTTCTACGACATGATCAGTCGCGCTGACATTGGCCATGCGCGCAATACGTCGAACTGTGTTGGGATCGGAGACAAAGTTTTGTCCAAATGCTCGACGCGGAGCGAGACCATGAGCAGCCAGCAACTCGGTGATATCGCGATGCGAGTGAGTCACGAAAGATCTCAGAAACTGATCTGCACGGGCATGGGTGCATCAATGAGATCGGCGATATCTAAAAAGACATCGGTGTGAATCAAGATGATATGACCACCAGGTAAGGCCTGAATTGACACATTGTTGCACTCGAGGCTGCGACCATTATTGAGATTGGTCACGGTGATGATGGCGCCAATGAGAGCGTGCGGCGTTGCGCACGGGCGCAAACCAAGTAAATCGCCGCGCCAGCGAATGAATGAAGCCGTGCCTTTGACGTTTGATCCCGACGGAGGTGCTGGCACATTCACGGTAATGATTTCGGGTGCCTGTGAACCATTGTTCTCCGGAAGAAAAGCTGGCGCGGCTGGTTCGGAATCGTTGGGGGCAACCGAAACTGCCGTTGGCGCAATGCTCGTGGTGTTGACGGACGAAGAAGAATCATTGCTCGAGAGCAGCAAAGCAGGAACTGCAATCAAGGTGATTACAGCAGCAACCACAAGGCGACGGCGTTCGGCAAAGGTCAACATCAGTGATTTCAGGTTATGAAGTCAGCAGGGGGAACGCAATGCAGGCGTTGTGTGTGGTGACACGGGCCATCTCGGCTGGATGAAGGTGCTTCAAATCAGCGATGTGGGTGCCCACAATCGCAACATTGGCTGGTTGATTGGTGCGACCTCGAAGAGGGATGGGGGCGAGATATGGGCTATCGGTCTCAACCAAGATGCGATCGAGCGGGCACAGAGTGGCAGCTTCGGCGACATCTTGGGCGGACTTAAATGTGACGATTCCTGAGAAACTGAGAAATGCTCCGACGTCAAGGCATCGTCGAGCCTCATCAGGGCCGCCAGTAAAACAATGAAAAATTGTTTGTGCAGGAACACCTTCGGCGCGCAAGATATCAAACGTGTCATCCCACGCGTCTCGCGTGTGAATGATCAGCGGTAATTGATGTTGATGAGCTAATTGAATCTGCGCGGCGAAAGCGACCTTTTGTTCGTCGCGCGCCGAATGCTCGTAGTAATAATCAAGTCCCGCTTCGCCGATAGCGATGACTCGGGGTGACGAGATGAGTTCAACGATGGTGTCGACTCCGTGAACCGCTTCATGTGGGTGTAAGCCGACGCTGGCCCAGACATCGTCAAACTGATGTGCACATTTAATAGCTGCCCGCGATGACTCAGCATCGCAGCCAACGGTGATGAATCGTGAGACTTGGGCAGCTCGCGCATTTTCAAGAACACCAATTGTGCCGCCGAGATTCTTGTTACCTTCGCCGCGATAGCGGTCTTCATCAAGATGGCAGTGAGTGTCGGTCCACATAGAAATTCGTCGCAGTTTTTAGTCGAGCTTGCGGCGGGGGAAAAGTGGTTCGCCCTTATCAATGGTTGCGCCACCGGGATAGCCGCCCCATGTCACCGAAGTTGGGACCCGTTGATCGCTCACTTGTCCGGGCATGCCGATTCGTTCCCAAATTGTTTGCATGGTGTCAGGTATCGCCGGCGAAGCGAGAATGCACACGATCCGTAATGCTTCAAGGGCATCGCCCATGACGGCGTCAACATCGGGACCGGGTTCGGCCTTCCACGGCTCATTATTTTCAAGGTGAGCGTTAGTTGCGCGAATGAGTTGCCAGGTTGCTTCAAGTGCTCGACTGGGTTGAACATCGGCCCAGCGCGCCATGGTTTCGGCAACAGCATCGGCTGCAGCAGTTGCAAGTGGGCTATCGGCACGTGGTGCTGGGGCGATGCCATTGCACTTCTTGCTAACAACAGTTGCGACGCGACTTAAAAGGTTGCCAAGGTTGTTCGCCAGATCGGAGTTGTAACGCCCAACGAGTCCTTCGTAAGTGAAGTCTCCATCGGCACCGTAAGGAGTTTCGGCAAGAACGTAATAGCGGAATCCATCAAGTCCGATGTCATCAATGAGTTCCAAAGGATTCACGACGTTGCCAGTGGTCTTGGACATTTTTTCACCGCCGACCAATAGCCATCCGCCAACAGCCCAACCTTTAGGGGGTTCAATGCCTGCCGACATCAACATTGCCGGCCAATACACGCAGTGAAAGCGAATGATGTCTTTGCCAATGAGGTGATAGTCGACGGGCCAATGCTTATTGAAGTTCACTTCATCGGTTCCGTAACCAATGGCGGTGATGTAATTAGCGAGAGCATCAAACCAGACATACGTGATGTGCTTGTCATCCCAGGGAAGCGGAATGCCCCACGAGAAACTGGTTCGGCTCACACTGAAGTCAAGTAATCCTTGTTTGATGAAGCCAATGACTTCGTTCATGCGGTAGTCGGGAACAATGCTGCTGGGATGATCGGCATACCACTGCAAAAGACGGTCGCCGTAGCGTGACAAGCGGAAGAAGTAGTTCTCTTCTTCAACATGTTCAACGGGTTTTTTGTGAATCGGGCAATTGCCCTCAACCAAATCGTCTTCGGTGAAGTACGCCTCGCACGGCACGCAATAGAGACCGCTGTACTTATCGAGTTCAATGTCGCCGTTGTCGTAACACGCTTGTAAAAGCTTTTGCACGCCGGCGCGGTGCCGTGGTTCGGTGGTGCGAATGAAATCGTCGTTGCTGATGTTGAGTTTCTTCCACGCATCAGCAAAAAGTGGAGCAATCGAATCGGCGAATTCCTGTGGTGCCATACCTGCGGCGTCGGCGGCCTGTTGAATTTTGAGACCGTGTTCGTCGGTGCCCGTTAAGAAGTGCACCTGCTCGCCAATGAGTCGATGCCAACGCACCAGAGCATCACCAACAATCGTGGTGTAGGCATGGCCGAGGTGCGGCTTGGCGTTGACGTAATAAATCGGCGTCGTGGCGTAAAAGCCGTGTGACGAATTTTCAGAGGGTGAGACCACGCCCTTGAGGCTACGACCTCACTAGCGTGACTGGCATGTCAATTGGGGATCTAGGCAATGTTGTCGGAGAATCGAACGTGGCGGAGCCTCGTTATGAGTTTGATCGCGCGACCCAGATTTTTCGCGAACAATCATCGGACGGTTCTGTGGTGTACTCAACCAAAGTGCATCCGGGCTGGGACATTATGGGTAACGCCAACGGGGGATACTTGTTGGCTTTGGTTGGACACGCCCTTTCAGATGCAACTGGACGCCCAGACTGCGTCACCATCAGTTCGCATTACTTAGCTCCGTGCCCAGCTGGCGACGCTCGAATTGTGGTGACACCAGTGCGTACTGGTCGTCGGTTCGCGACGGTAACAGCATCATTGTTTTTGTTGACAGATACTGGTGAGAAGGAAATCATTCGGGTGCTTGCCACCTTGGGTGATCTCGCAAACGACCCTGGCGGACCGTCGCATATGGATGAACGTGCAACATTCCCTCCGAAAGGCTTGCTGCCATTTACTGAATGCGTGGGAATTGCTCAGTCGGCCACCAATAATTTTGCGTACATCCATGGGCGGTTGGGCACCCGTGTCCAGCCTGGCGATGTGCATTTTCGCGATGGGGTGAAATCGGGTCAAGCTTTGATTCGGGGATGGTTCGCCTTTAACGATGATCGCCCGATTGACACGCGAGCGTTGTTATTGGCGAGCGATGCTTTTCCGCCGTCGGTTTTCAATCTTGATTTGCCAACGGCATGGGTTCCCACTATTGAACTCACTGTGCATACTCGAGCGATTCCAGCACCTGGCCCAGTGGCGTGCATTTTTTCAACGCGCTTTGTGCAAAACGGTTTGCTCGAAGAGGATGGCGAAATGTGGGATTCAAACGGCGTTCTCGTCGCACAAAGTCGCCAGCTAGCTTTAGCACCGCGTCAGTAAAAGTTGAGCTGCTTTGCGGTTGTCCTTGCGTCCAACCGCAAGAATGCTGATGCATAATCCGATTGCCAAACAGATCTTCTTTGGCGAATATCGAAACCGCGAATGCGAACGAATCCGCATTCCTGAAAAGCGCACGATGGGGTATGAACGCTCGAGAGCGATGCGTTCAAGTTCGGCATCTGGGTTGATTGCAATGGAGTATTTAGTTGATTCAAGCATGGGAAGATCACTTGCTGCGTCGCTGTATGAATAACTCTGCGATAAGTCGTAGCCAAGGTCGCGGGCGAGTTCCATGATCGCCACAACTTTTCCATTTCCATAACAAAACGGGCCGATGATTTCTCCGGTGTATCGACCGTTCACCACTTCGCTTCTTGTCCCGATTCCACCAGTCATGCCGAGCGCTTTGGCAAGCGGCTCAACGATTTCGGCAGGAGATGCAGAAACAATGTACGTGGGACGACCGACGCTGTGATGAGACCCGATGATCTCGAGAGTCTCAGGTCGAACCTTGGAAGCAATTTTTGGGATGGCCTCACGAGCAAGGCTTTGCAACGTCTGCGCCTCTTTGCCTTTGATCGCTCCCAATATTCTTTGGCGGACCTTCAGGGTCTTGCCGTCGGTTGCCCCAGATGTGCGAAAAGTTAAAGCTTCCCAGGCATCGCTCAACATCTGTTTTGTACTGAGGTGTCCTGATTTCCAAGCGACGCCAGCCAGAGTGAAAACAGAAGACCCCGGAATCATCGTTCGGTCAAGATCAAAAAAGGCCGCACCTTGAATTGACGTGCCGTGATCTGCACCCAAATCATCAGGGATCTGTTCGGCGACGTGTTGAATGTCCACACCTTGATTTAGCCATAGGTGAGATGGCTTCATTGGGCGGAAATCCAAATTGTCACTTGTGATTAATCCGCAGTTTTGCGACTGTTTGTTAATTCGACAGCCCGGTTGTACACCGATTTTTTTGGTATGCCCAAAATGTGAGAGACCGCAGTTGATGCATCTTTCGTTGAAGCTCCACCGGCGAGTTCGGCAAGTAGCAAACGATCAATATCATCGGCAGTTGGCGGCGGAGCATCGGGGGCGCCATGCAGGACCAGAACAAACTCGCCCTGGGGTTCATTGGTGCCGTAATGGTCAATTGCTTCGCCCAAAGTTCCGCGCCACACTTCTTCATGAATTTTGGTGAGTTCTCGACATAACGCAACTTGGCGCTCGGGACCACACGCAACCGAAAGATCAACAAGTGTGCGATGTAAGCGATGTGGGGCCTCGTACAAGATGACAGTACGTCGCTGCAGTGCAAGTTCATTGATGTGGGCGGCGCGCTCTTGACCACTGCGGGCAATGAAGCCGTCGAAGATAAAGCGGTCTGTCGGCAGTCCGCTAATGATGAGTGCCATGATGAGTGCTGCAGGGCCAGGAATGGCACTCACGTTGTGCGCGGCATCAATGGCGGCGCGTACGAGTCGCGAACCCGGATCGCTGATTCCGGGTGTGCCGGCATCAGTGACCAAGCAAACGTCACGCCCCTCGTTGAGAGCATCAAGCACTCGCGGAATTGATGCATGCTCGGTGTGATCGTCAACGCGCATCAATGTGGCGGAAATGCCGAGATTGTGTAGAAGCAAGCCAGTGCGACGGGTGTCTTCGCAACACACCAGACCAGCGTTGGTGAGTGCCTCAATGGCGCGAGGCGAAATATCGCCCATATTGCCAAGGGGCGTGGCCACGAGAATGAGATTGCTCATTGTGGTGCTGCTTCGTTTGTGTTGTCGCGTACTTCGATTTTGTTGCCGACTTGAATACCCCAGCGCGCAAAGGCCCCCTTTTCGGCTTCGATCACAGTGCGGGCCTGCCACACCGGTGCACCAAGACGAAATTTGTGCATCGGCACTGTTTTGAGGACATTGCCGTTTGCATCGAGATAAGCGACGTCAATAGGTATGCGCATGCCGAAGGTGTGGACCCATCGACAATGTGGGATGACGAATGCGCCTTCTATGTGGGTTTGACCAGATAGACCTTTGCGTCGGGATGCGCGGTCGTTCGCTACTTCGGCGCTAGCCAAAACGCGACCTTCGGTGACAAGCCATGCTGGATGAGATGTCATGACTCGCCTCCTTGATTTCTGAAGTCGTCACTCAACAAGGTTGAGCGCAAGACCAATTTAGACGTTGAAGCGGAACTCCATCACGTCACCGTCTTCGGGGTGATATTCCTTGCCTTCGATGCGGATTTTGCCGACTTCTTTGGCTTTGTTCCAGGCGCCAATTTCGAGTAATTCGTCCCAGTGAATGACTTCAGCCTTAATGAAGCCTCGCTGGAAGTCGGTGTGAATTCGACCAGCACATTCGGGAGCGCTGGAACCAGCGTAAAAAGTCCAGGCGCGGGTTTCTTTTTCACCTGTTGTGAAATAGGTGCGCAATCCAAGTAAGTGATACGCACTGCGCACCATGCGGAACAGAGCGCCCTCACCGAGGCCGAAACCTTCAAGCATTTCGGCGCGTTCAACGGGATCGACAATCGTTGCCGCTTCTGCTTCAAGTTGCACGCACATACCGATGACTTCAACATTGGCTCCAGCGGTTGAAAATTCATCGCGCACGATTTTTTCAACAGCCGGAATTTTGTCTAGTTCGTTTTCGCCGACATTCACTACTGCAAGCACGGAGCGATTGGTCAACAAGAAATATGGCTTGAGTGTTTCGCGCCATTCTTCTTTGAGTCCGGCGCGATAGAGGGGGAGTCCTTGACTGAGTGCATCGTACGCAGCTTGCAGTGCCTCAAGTTCGCCAGCCGCAGACTTATCAAGTTTGGCTTGGCGGGTCGCCTGGGTGAGGCGCTTTTCGACAGTTTCAAGGTCGGCTAATGCAAGTTCAATTTCGACAACGCGTAAATGTTCGAGCGGATCAGATGGGCCTGGCACGTCGTCGTCTTCGAAAGCGCGCAACACCAGAACAATGGCATCAACTTCGCGGATGTTGGCCAAGAACTTGTTGCCGAGGCCTTCACCTTTGCTGGCACCTTCAACGAGGCCACCAATGTCAACCACTTGAACCGAAGCGTGGATCAGCGATTTTGTCTTTGACATCACCGCAATGCGATCAAGGCGATCGTCAGGAACTTTGGCGACTCCGATATTGGGGTCTTTGGTCGCAAAGGCGTATGGGGCAGCAAGTGCACCTCCACCAGTGAGAGCGTTGTACAGCGAGCTTTTGCCCGCGTTGGGGAGACCGACTAATCCGAAGCGTTCCATGACGCTAGGCAGGCTACCGACCACCGCACACGGTCAAGTCATTCACACACTCGATCATGCAACTCAGATACATCTCAAAAACGAAATACGTACTTCTCACGACGATTGCTGCACTAATCGGACTGGTCTCAACGGCACATGTGGGTTCGGCACGGCCGGTTAGCGCCGAACCAAAACCGTGTGCGACCTACGAAATTGAAGGCACGATCGAACCAGGGCTTGAATTGATGCCTGATTCTGTGCCTGGCCGAGCAACCGACACAGGCGATCAAGCACTGGTGCGTCAAGCCGAGGTGTACTTACATCTAGGTGACGTCGCTTTGGAGCGGCATCAAGTATTCGCCACTTTTACGGGTGCCTTGAACGAAATGATCGGGGATCCCGTCCTGTTGGTCACTAACGGCGAGGGTCGAGCCACTGTTGATGTGCCACCGGGGGCAGTCAATGTGGCCTTCATGACCGAAAGTCCCGGTTCTGGGAACTGCGCAGACCGCCCTGAGCCCAGGGACGAACCGGTCATCGTGGCTGTGGATGTTCCCATTCAGCCAACAATCGATGGGCCGATTGGCGGTCATCAAGGAGTTTCTTACGACGACATTTTTGACCCGATCGTCGGTGGCGAAGTGGGGGCCAATAATGCGCAGGGTGATCTCCCGCTGGCTTCAGAGTCGACGAGTGCTTTGACCGAACTTGCTCACACAGGGCCGATCTCGCCAGGGATTTTGGTGCTGACGACCGTTATGTTGGGGGCTGGGATTGGTCTCGGTCTCGGCCGAGGGCGGCGGGTGACATGGGGGACGAGTAAAGATCCCTGAGTAAAAAATCTGGTTTCATGTCCGCCCGAGTTCGTTCTGGCGACTCGGGCTGTAGGCTCACATACCTATGTC
>JBIKOO010000178.1:0-2526 GCA_044358015.1 Ilumatobacteraceae bacterium | reverse complement strand
TAGCTGCGTCGAGATAAATGGGAGTCACTTCAAGTCCCAAAATCTCTGAGTAGTTCTTCAGTTTGGTTTCGTAAGGCGTACCCGCGAAATTAACGTCAGTCACGTATCCGACCTTGGTCAAACCCAGATCCTTAAAGGTTTTCAACGGTCCAAGAAATGAGGCGCTTGATGCGGCGTGAAGGATGAATGAATTCTCATTGCTTTCCTGCACCGTCCCCCAACCATTTGTGGTGATGTACGGAATTCCCGCTTCATCATAAATGGGGTTGGCGGCATCGGATCCGAGATCGAGCGCGGTATAGGCAATTGCGACGTTTTCTTCGATCATCTGATTGGCGCAGTTAATTGAACCTTCTGGGGAAGCGTCGGCAGTGCATGAAACAACTTCAATCTGTGCTCCATTAATTCCACCGTCGGCATTGATCGCTTCGATGGCAACTTCAGCACCCGTTCGAAATGCCGGAAGCAGTGCATCATTGTTGACGAGTCCAACCTTGATTGTTTGCCCATCACGGTTACCCACGTTCTCTGCAGGGGCCGAAGTATCGCTACCGTCAGTTGTTGCCGGTGCATCAGTTGAAGGTGCTGCTGACTCGGCAGGGGCCTCGGTTGAGGTACTCCCTCCGTCATCGCCGCCACAGGCGACACCCAAGAGTACGGCGGCACTCAAAATAGCGACGCCCCTCATATGACGTATTCCAATGTGTTTCTTACTACTCATATATCTCCCCTTGCGTGTGTGGCCGAATGACTTCGAACCAATTGAGTTGTCATTGATCGATGAATTTTTCTAACTTTCAGGTGCGGTCACTGATTTTTCTAGAAGTGCGAAAAGCTCGGCCCAGCCAACGAACTGACGTTGTTCATGGCCGTCCACCGTGCATGAACCAGAAACACGTACAACCGAAGATTCGCTGGAGTCGTTCTCGCGGATGAGATCTAATTCAATGTGTGCCAAAGCACTCCCCCTTTCTTGCTGCCCCGATCATCCTCGCCCGCCTCGACCCGCGCTGTCAGTAGGGGATCCCCTACTACCTCAAGCGAGGTGCCGAATAGAGTGCTCTTAATGACCTCGGCTCGTCGACCCCCGACCGCACCACTTCTCACACCGCAAATGGTGGGGCGCGACCACGAGATTGCCCGAATCCTCGATGTCTTCAAACAAGTTGAAGCAGGTCAGGCGTCAAGCATCGTCATCCGCGGGGCCGGCGGAATTGGTAAATCGCGCCTCGCCGAAGTTGTTTTGGAACGTACTGAATCAATGGGTGCAATCTGCCTCAAGGGTCGAGCCAGTCGCTTTGACCGCGGAATCCCCTATTCGCTGGTGAACGAGTTTCTTCAACCGCTGCACATTGAAAGTGAGCTGATCACTCAGTCGTCGCGAGATCTCAAAACTCTCCTAGAAAAGACTTCAGGAATGACCACCAAAAAGTCCGGAGCTAGAGAGCCTCAAGATGTTCTCGGACTTGCGACGTCGATCTTGCGCGAGCTAGCACGCCTATCACCCATCGTGATTTCCTGCGACGACATTCACCTCGCCGACGCTGACTCGGTGGCTTTGTTCGCCATGCTCTCTCGTCAGTTATCACATTCACGAATTCTTTTTATCGCCACTCTTCGCAACCAAGCCGAATATCAGAATCAAGACATCGCGCACATGATTGAGCAGTTTCAGATAGACGACCACAACCAGGTCGTTGATCTCCGTTCACTCGGTAAATCAGAAATCCGTTCAATGATCAAGGGGATGTTGTCAACGAGTCCGAATGAAGACTTAGTTTCAATCGTCGAAACTGCGAGTAATGGCAATCCGTTTTTTGCTATTGAATCCACACGGCTGTTGTTGAATTCACATCGCATTGATCTATCTGGGTCCGTTGCCCGACTCGTCGATGATGCCCAGCTGCCACATCCCGAAACTGCCATCATTCACCGTTTCTTTGAAATTGGGAGCACCGATACATCTGTAGCCAGAGTTCTCTCAGTTTTCCGCCGAATTTCACTACGACTGCTTCCTCTCATTGCCAACCTCTCAAACCTCACTCAAAACGAAGTTGCTGCAAGTTTTGATCGACTCGTCGTTGCTCAGATTTTGATCCCGCTGAGTAAACACGAGTTTCAATTCGCTCACAGCATTCTTCGCGATGCCCTCTATGACGACATCGGACCAGCCGAACAAAGACGTTTTCATCGTTCAATCGCCGATCTGTTGATGGATGATCGACGACGAGGTGCTGTTGTCGACATAGCCGAGTTAGCAACACACATGGTTGAAAGTTCTGATGCAGGTGATGATGATTGCATCCAAATTCTTGCTGAAGCTGGTCATGCTGCTGGCAACACGGCACCACTCGTCGCCGCACAATGGTTCGGACAAGCAGCAAGCCTCGTGCAAGAAAGAACTCAGCGGTGGGCCGAGTTATTGGCTCTCCAAGCTCGCTGGCTTTTCATCGCGTCACGGCCTGCTGAATCTGCATCAATAGCGATGCAGGCTCTCAAAGTTTTAGAAGCTGGCCCGTCTCGTTC
>JBIKOO010000177.1:0-2530 GCA_044358015.1 Ilumatobacteraceae bacterium | reverse complement strand
ATTGCTCGATGAGTTCGTTGTATCGGACTGAACGACTGGGATCTGCTTCATCAAACGGGGGCACCCCAGTTTCGCCGGCGATGTAGGGAGGATCAACATTCGGTGTTGAAAGCCACACAATCTGCGATCCCGCCGATGACATCACATCAATGAAACTCGTGAACTGTTCAAGTAGCCATGCGTCATATTCAGGTTGACCAATGTGCGACCAACCATCCACGCCTGGAATCTTTCGATCGGAAAGATCGGCTGTACCTCCAACGATGATCACCAAATTCGCGCGAAACTTCTGCACAATTGGTCCCAGCGAATCACGCCACTCGGTACAACCTGGACGAAAATCTTGTTCGACTCCGAGATAAGTGATCGGTGTATTTTCACCAATTCCACAACCAACTCCTGGGCTTGGCTGAACGGTGACTTGATTGGTTTCTTCCCAATCATCAAGTCCAGACGCCAAAACCCAACTTTGTGAGTCACCCACCATCATGATGCGAGCGGGCAAAGCAGCATCGACTCGCGAGACAGTCGGCGCATCTTCAGGAAGGTCGGGTAGATCGGCGAGTGCTTGTTGTTGCATCGCCAATGCATCTTCATTCAAAGTTGACATCACGTCATTAGTACTGTTGCGACGAGCGTTGCCTGCGAACGCAATCACAGTTCCGACGAGCGCCATCAAGGCCAGATAGATGAAAAGTTTCTTGCCCTGCCAGATTTTTCTTTGACGTACCGGATTCTCGAGCAAGTAATAGATCAAGCACACCACCAACATGGTGCTTCCAGCTTTTGCAATGAACATCCAGAAATGATCAATCGTGACCCAATCGGTTCCTGGCACACGAATTCGCGGCAAGTTCGGGTCAAGTCGCAACGACTCCCAAATCAAGAACATCGGCCAGTGCACCAAATAGATCGTGTAGGTCACTTGGCCCATCCATGCGAGAGGTTTCCACGACAAGAAACCACACATGCCCCTTCCGGTGGTTGCATACGCAATGATCATCAAAGTGATCAATCCGTTAAAGAACACTGCCCAGGGGAAGAAAACATCACCCCACTGGTTTTGCCAACCAATTTTGAACCAAACAATGAAGGCCCCAACAATCAGCGGCCATGACAGGGCAACAAACAATGGCCGTCGTAATGCATCGATGATTCTGGGCACAAGACGCCATACCGACCACAGCACCGCGAATGCCGCACCCATCAAAAACTCGCCGACACGTACTTCGGTGGCGTAATAAGCGCAAGACGAATCGGCACAGCGAGCCTCAAGTACGGGCAGTTGACTCCACAGCGGCGAATTCGTGCGATAGTACGCACCAAGTGCAATCGCGCCGATGGCAAGCGTTGTGAGAACAACAAATAGTTTCCACACGGCGCGTCGCGTGATTTTCTTGCGTAAAAGAAACAGACACAAAACTGGAAAAACCAAATACACCTGTTCTTCTAACGAAAGACTCCACAAGTGTTGAAGCGGGTTACCGAGACCAAATAATCCGCCGTAACTCTTACCCGCCGATTGCAAATAGATGTTCTCGTAGTACGACAGGCCGGCGAACCATTCCCATGGCGCGAGTCGACGACCAGAGCCCGGAAACAAGGTCCAAATAATGACGACCGCCAAGAGCACAACAAACGATGCTGGAAACAGTCGTCGCGCTCTTCTTTCATAGAAGGTGCGTAACGAAATCGTTCCCGACTTATCCCACTCGGCCACAAGCAACCGCGTAATCAAAAATCCAGAAAGCGTGAAGAACATGGAAACGGTCAGTTCACCGCCGGTCATCCACGTGATGCTGTGGTGATACAGCAAAACGATGATGACCGCGAGACCGCGAACACCATCTAATGCAGGCAAATGCCCAAGACGCGTTTCAATGCGAGGTTCGTCCGACATGCCGACGCAAGGTTAGTTGTTGTCAGTCAGCGCCTGAGGGCTACTCGACCAAACGCAACCCCGTCGGCGCCATTGATCGTTCGGCGTGGGGTAATTCAACGACAAACTCGGTGCGGTGCGCCGGAAAGACATGTTCCGATAACAAAACGGCCCGACCATCGGTGTCAGTTGTGGTTCGGGTACAACGAAGTACGGGCGAGCCAATGGGTATCCCCAATAATTGGGCATTCTCAACCGAGGCAGCGTCAGCCCCAATGGTCTGAGTCGCTCCTTTAAGCGGAACATCTAACAATTCATAAAACGGAGACCGCTCGACGTCGGCTCGCGACAAATGCTGACCCAGGTCGGAGCGACACCACACCGTCACTAATGCGAACGGCTCACCGTCAGCCAAATTCAATCGTTTCACCCGTAAAACTTGATCGGCTTCCAGAATCTTGGCGACCTGCATCGAAGCCTTTTCAAAGGCAAACTCCAAAATTCGCCGCTCTGGTTTAATGCCACCATCGGACAGCTGCGCTTCGATCGTCGCCAACTGACCCAAACTTTGTTGCAGTGGAGCCGCTGCAACAAACCACCCAAAACCTTGTCGAGCATCAACAAGTCCCTGATCGCGCAGAGTTTCAAGGG
>JBIKOO010000176.1:0-2539 GCA_044358015.1 Ilumatobacteraceae bacterium | reverse complement strand
GCGCGATAAATCGCTTCAAGACCAACTCGCTCGGCGGGTGCTGGTGCCGGCATCGGATCCATGTTGTGCGATCCATCTTCTGACATATCCATTCCGGGCATATCCATCGATCCACCCGAGGTGGGGACCGAATCTTCTTGTGATGCCCATGGAATCTTCATTCCGTTGCGAGCGAGATCGCCGACCTGAGGAATATTTGAGGGCGGTCCAGAGATCTCCCAGAAATTCTCAGTATTCGGAGTCACTTTTGCAGCAACCGCCGAAAATTCATTGCCCCAGAAAGTGGCCCACGGCAAACCAGTCACCACAAAGAAAATCAAACCTGAACCCAACAAAACACCCGACGACGCGTGAATATCGCGCCACATCGGACGTCCGCCTTCTTTGAATCGTGGAATAAACAAACGCTTCTTTGAGCGCTTGCGCGGCCACCACATATACAGACCACTGACCGCCAGAATCAGACCCCAGCCAGCAATGATTTCAACCGCAACTTCACCGATTTCAACTGTGCGAAACGCTGAGCCGTCTCCGAAGATTCCATTCAACGATGGAATAGGCATGGTGAATTGACGCGGGAGGATCGAACCGTGTGTCGAATTAGCAAAGGACACCAAACCTTTGTCGGGCCGCAATGTTCCAAGAACGTCACCGGTGTACTGATTCACAAAGACATTGCGCGGCGTGCCGTCGGCATCGCCCATTGAAAAAGTGTTCGAAAGATCTTTCTCTTTGGCAGGCGTGACCGACCAAAACTCATAGTCGGGATACGCAGCCTGAACAGCCTGCATTTGATCATCAAGTGACACCTCTTCACCAGATGGTTCAACGGTGTACAACGAACTGTGCTGTACATGATTAATCGGTTCTGCATACAGCACGACAAGGCCAGTGAACGCAAACCATAGGAGGGCTGGCATGATGATCAAGCCAGCCAAGAAGTGGAGCCTCCACAAGCGACGCCACAGTGCGCCTTTAGCAGATGGTTCATCATTGATGTCGGGCACGGCGAGTTCAGATTCGGTACTGGTCACAAGCCATCAGTCGTTCAGTGCACCAATAAGTTCCCAACTAGCCGATCTGGTCGGGAAAAGCTGAGGAAATCTGCCACTTCGCCAGACCAGATCGGTCAAGTACCGTGTGTCCATGGCGAAATACGAAGGAACCCTTGAGTCGGTTCAGCAGCATCGCTTGCCCCAGTGGTTCGATGACGCGAAATTTGGGTTATTCATTCACTGGTACCCCGCCTCGGTTCCGGCTTATGCCCCATTAACCGAAGATCTCTTTGCCCAGACCGCCAAGTACGGCGATGTCGTGGCGTTCACCGAGTCGCCTTATGCCGAGTGGTACGTGAACTCGCTCGCCATTGAAGGTTCGTCGGTTCAGAAACATCACGCCGAGGTCTATGGCAATAAGCCTTATGACGAATTCGTGGACGAGTTCTTTGTAGCGGCACAAGAGTGGGATCCCGACGACTGGGCTGATGTCTTTGCCCAGTCACATGCCAAATACATCGTGATGGGCACACGACACATTGACGGTGCAATCATGTGGCCCACCGAACGACACAACCCATTCAAAGGACCGCGTTACACATCACCGCGCGACCTTGTTGGCGAAGCCTGTGATGCAGCGCGCAGCGTTGGAATGCGCGCTGGTTTGTACTACTGCGGCGGGCTCGACCTGACCTTTCAGGGACTTGGTTACAACGGCTGGCTCAGCATGTTGATGGCCACACCACAATCTGATGAGTACAAGCAATACGCCACTGCTCATTACATGGAACTCATTGATCGTTATTCACCAGATTTGCTATGGAACGACGTGGGCTGGCCCGGTGGAGGTGCTGGTGCGCTGCAACTCATGGCCGACTACTACAACATCAACGAAAATGGAGTTGTCAACGATCGCTTTGACATGATCGGCGTCGTGCAGGGCAGCGCACATTGCGATTACATCACTCCTGAATACTCATCGGGACTTACTGCGCCTGGACGAAAGTTTGAAGTGTGTCGCGGAATCGGCATGAGCTTTGGCTATAACCAACTCGACGACGAGACGACCTATGCCTCAGCCGCCGAACTCATTCACCTACTCATTAACAGCGTTGCCGATGGTGGAAACTTATTACTCAATATCGGACCCAAAGCCAACGGAGAAATTCCTGACATTCAGAAGCAACGACTGATTGAGATTGGGCAATGGCTCGAGATCAATGGTGAAGCAATTTTCGATTCACACAAACTTGAAATGAACACACTCTCAGCATCTGATGGTTCAGTTGTACGACTCACGCAAGGTACTGATGGCGCAACGTATGCCATGATCCTCGCAACAGCGCAAGACTCATTCACGATTTCAGGATTGCCAAGGGGAACTGTTGAACTACTCGGATCAAATGAGCCAGTTCAACGCGATGGCGACGTCGTCATCTTGCCTTCCCAACACCCGCAGCAACCAGCCGTGACACTGCGCATTTCTTGACCGATCTGGTCTGACTAAGTAGTAGTTTTCCTCAGCTTTTCCCGACCAGATCGCC
>JBIKOO010000184.1:0-2571 GCA_044358015.1 Ilumatobacteraceae bacterium | reverse complement strand
CGTAACCCCTGGCCGACCAGCGAGGTCACCATCTGGACAACGGGACCGTCATCGTCGTTAGTGACATTGGATTTTTCGGCAACGCGGGCCTTCGTGGAGACATCGGCAACGATTGGTTCTTGGGGAATTGCAGAATCTTTGGGCGCGGACCGATTGAACACGGGTGACTATCGGACCGGAACGACCCCACCTCAACCAGGGGGAAGGCTTCTTAACGATCCCTTGACGAACCTAAAGAGAGTGATCCGAATTGAATAGGCGTATAGTTAGGCGTATGCCAAGAATTCAACTGTATTTGCCCGACGATCTGTACCAAGAGGTTAAATCCCGTGGTCTTCCGGCATCCGAAATTCTGCAGATTGCCGTAAGAGCTGTCGTTGAACGTGAAAAATCTCGTGAAGGTTTAGCGGAATACATTCGGGAACTTGAGGCAGAAATCGGCAGCCCGACCGAAGAACAAAATGCGCGAGCTGCGGTCATCGTTCGCAACATTCAGATGCACCAACTTCAACAAGCTGGTTGAACATGATTGTTTTGGACAGCGGGGGAATCTCGAAACTGACGGACCGATCGCTTGACTCTTTGGCGTTGCTCAAACAACTCAGCACTTTGAATGACGTGATGCTTGTGCCGACCCCCGTTCTTGTGGAGTGCCTGCATGGGAATTCTCCTAAAGACGCACCAACATTTCGATTTCTTCAAAAATGTGTGCTTCAAGACGTGCTACTTCTGGGCACGGCACAACGCGCCGCTGAACTGAGGCGAAAGTCAGGTCACGGATCGGCGGTTGACGCGATTGTGGTTGCGTTAGCAGAGCCAGGTGGAACCGTATTGACTGGCGATCAAGCAGACATTGAGAAGTTAGCTACTCATGCGAACAAGGTATATGTAGCTGCCATTTGACGCTGTGTATTACGCGGCAAGGCGCGGGGCGACAATGCCGGCGATGGCTGCGAACTGCAAGCCAGCAGCAATCACCGTGAACGCATGAAAGATTTCATGGAAGCCAAACACCTTGGGCCACGGGTTAGGTCGTTTCGTCGCTAACGCAATTGCGCCAAGTGTGTAGCAAATTCCTCCGCCAAGGATGAGCCCAAAACCCACATGACCGAGACCTCGCCACAGCGCGGGCAAGGTCACAATCGCTGACCAACTCACAACCATGTAACTGCCACCATGCCAAACGGTTGGCACATTGGGCAACCAATGAATCGCGATACCAATGAGCGATCCACCCCACACACCTACAAGCACGGCCCATCTGGTCCAACCATCAAGACATAACACTGCAACGGGCGTGTATCCGCCAGCAATCGCTAGAAAAATTGCCGAATGATCGAAACGTTGCATGAGTGCTTTTGCTTTGGGTCTCCATGGCACGCGGTGATAGAGCGCCGAGACTCCAAACATGGTGGCGGTTCCGACCACATACAAGAGGAGTGATAACAGCAAGTCAAAAGGCAAATTGACCACGATCAGCAAAACGGTGCCGAGTACCACCATGATCGGAAACGACACCAGATGCGACCAGCCACGTAATAGCGGTCGTAATGCGGGGTCATGGGGATTACTCACTTGACCATTGTGACCCACATCCAAGGAAAAGTCTGTTCATCGCAGGGCTACGCTTTTGGTCAATGAGCACACTGGAAGTAAATACAGGGGAAGTCCATGTGAGGGATGTCATGGCATGATCGTTCATCTTGTTGATGGAACCTACGAGTTGTATCGCCAGCACTATGGCCAAGCGGTGCGTTCATCAACGCCTGCTCCTAACGCCGCAACAATTGGTGTCTTGAATTCGACGATGCAGTTACTCACTGAAGGCGCTACGTATATCGGCGTCGCCAGTGATCATGTCATTGAAAGTTTTCGCAACGACTTATGGGCTGGTTACAAAACCAGCGAAGGTATGGAGCCCGAAATCTTGGGACAGATTCCGATTATGGAAGAAGCACTGCGTGCCATGGGTGTCACCGTGTGGCCGATGGTCGAGTACGAAGCCGATGATGCACTCGCATCGGCTGCTGCTGTGGCTGATGCCGACACTCGCGTGACTCAAGTACAAATCTTGAGTCCAGATAAAGATCTTGGTCAATGCGTGAAGGGCACGCGAGTCGTACAGATTGATCGTCGCAAAATGGGTAAAGGCGAAAACGGTTTAGTGGATGAAGCAGCGGTGCTTGAGAAATTCGGTGTGCCGCCATCGGGCATCGCTGATTATCTCGGACTCGTTGGTGACACCGCCGATGGTTTCCCAGGTCTCACCGGTTGGGGGGCGAAATCAGCAGCCTCGGTGTTGGCGCGCTATGGCCGCATTGAAGAGATTCCCGACGCGGCCGGCCAGTGGGATGTTCCGGGTTTACGCGGGGCAGCCAAACTGGCGACAGTACTCAGCGAGAATCGCGACCTGGCCTATCTGTTCCGCCGCATCGCGACCACGATCAATGATGTGCCGGTCGGCAAAGTTGATGATTGGCACTGGAATGGTCCGACTCCCGAATTTGCCGATTTTTGTGCCGACCTCGGAATCCCGAGACTGGCCGAAAAAGCTGCTGGTCTCGCTCGGTC
>JBIKOO010000174.1:0-2573 GCA_044358015.1 Ilumatobacteraceae bacterium | reverse complement strand
ACAAAACCCGAAGCCAACAGGCCTCCGGCTAAAGCTGCGCCCATATTGCCGCCACCAATGATGGCCAAAGTTGAAGAACCCGAGGAGTTGCTCATACCTTCACGCTAACGCCTCAGCGCATTCTGTTCGTGCGGTCTCGCTGGCACGGACTTCCCAATCAACACCAGCGAGACCGATGCAGTGTGGGAGAGCGTCAAGTCGTCACGGCGACGAAGACTATTGATTCATGAAACGCGATGCGTAGCCAATAGCCAGCAACGGGCGGAAACACTGTTCGACTTGGGCATATAACGAGCCCACAATGCGATCCAATTCTGATTCAGTGAGACCACTCAGTGGCAACTCACCACGCAAGTACACGGCGTCTTCAAGACCCAATGAAAAGTGGGCGCCGATCAATTTGTCATTACGACGCAACAAGTTCTCATTGAACTCCGCGATGTTTTCTTCGGGTGCGGGCATCACATAGGTCTCGTAACGCAAGGTGCGCTGACCCAGCGTGAGCCACACCGTGATGAAATCTTTGGTGTCGCCCTTCATGCGTACATACCAGCGCGCGCGATACGCCGGATCAGGGTCGCCATGATCAATCGCCAAAATCACGTCGTCTTCGCTCTTCATTTTGGCGAGCCACTCGTCAACTTGACGTTCGATAATCGCCAGCGATGCATCGCTGAACAAATCGCTCACGAGCAGTTCACCAACGCACGTGAGGTGATGTCCGAGTAGACACGGCGTAAACGCGCCGCCGCAAAGCTCCAGGTGTAGCGACGACCTCGTTCGGCAGCTGCAGCACTCATTGATGCCGCGAGTGTCGGATTGTTCAACAATTCAGCGGTGTATTTGGCAAACATTTCAGGATCACGATCAGCAACTAAGTAGCCCGTCATTCCGTGATCAACGAGCGATAACAAACCACCAACTGCATTTGCAATCACTGGAGTTCCGCAAGCTGCTGCTTCCAGTGCAACCAGTCCAAAACTTTCCGATCGGCTTGGCACCCAAACGGCGTCGGCCGCACGATAATACGTTGACAACATGTGATGAGCCTGTGGCTCAACGAAATGCACTTGTTGAGTCAAACCAAGTTCATCAATCAGCGCATTCACTCGCGCAACTTCAGAGTCGCCTTGCATTCCACTCGCACCACCAACGACATACAACGAAGCATCGCGGCGGTTCAAAGCAGCCAACGCACGAACCGCAACATCAACACCCTTCAGTGGCTGAATGCGGCCGACGAATAACAACACCGGGCCATCGCCCATTCCTAAAGCAAAACGTGCGCCGCGCTTATCGCCAGGCGTAAAGAAAGCATGTTCAACACCAGGCGCAACGATTTCAACGAGTCCTGGTGGGTTGCCATACAAACGACGGAACTGATCTTCTTCTTGATCACAGCTCACACAAATGGCATCGGCACAACCAATGATTTGTGCTTCAGCGCGTTCACGACGTTCGGGTTCGGGGTCTCCGCCTTCGGCCTTCACGCGCGCCAACGTGTGAAAGGTCGTCACTAAAGGAATTCCGAGTTCATGCTTAAGCGAATGTCCGGCCACGCCCGACAACCAATAATTTGCGTGCACAACATCGGCTGCGTGGGCATGACGAATATCGTCCAACACGAAATCGGTGAAGGTCGGAATCATTCCTTCAAGTTCTTCTTTGGGCAAATCAATTCGGCCGGCCGGCACATGAACCACTCGGTGATTTGGTTCGACCAAAACTTCTCGCGGCAATCCACTGCGCCACTCACGGGTATAAGTAGTGACTTCAACACCCGCATGGGCTAGTCCTGCAACCAGTTCGCGCACGTACACATTCATACCGCCCGAATCACCAACGCCTGGCTGAGCCAGTGGCGAGGTGTGGAAAGAGAGCATGGCTACACGCGTCACAGAAGATGAAAACTATCGGTGGTCAGCGAACTTTGCCTGAACGTGCCCCAAGTTGGGCCCTTTATACAGGGCTTTAGTTTTGCAACAAGGTGTCAACCGAGGCATCGCCGTCGCGATAGCGACGCACCAACTCGGCGGTTAAGGCATCAATTCGATCAAACAACTGCCGACGAATCTCAGACTGCGTTGACTCAAAGGCCTTCAAACCGCTCTCCAGAGCCTCGAGGCCCGCATCATCAAGATCGGCCATATTGTCAAAGCCCAACTGATCGCACAACGCATCAAACTCGGTGAGCAACGGATGATCAGCACTCACTTCGGTGTCACGGGGCGGTCGAGCCGAACCCGTGCTGGGGGCAGGTCCAACACCTGAACGCACGATTTCAGCCACTGAAACAGTGCCCGTGCCATCAGCTTTGTGTCGACGAACTGCTGTCACCAAATCAACACGACCCTGTGCCAAACGACGAACGAACGACACCGCGTCTTCTTGTTTGCGCAACGCATCGCGTTCGGCACGTAAATCGGGCAACGATAACGAACCTGGATTTCCGAGGGGCTTGGCAGTCATATTCATTCGAATCCTCCAGAGACGGGGGGCAACACCGCTACTTCATCTTTGTCGCCCACGGCGGTCGAAGTGGGTACTGCTTCACCATTGAGCCAAATTCGACA
>JBIKOO010000175.1:0-2573 GCA_044358015.1 Ilumatobacteraceae bacterium | reverse complement strand
GATCACGGATCAACCTATAGCGGTACGGCAATTGCTGGTGCTGCCATTACTGCAGTCATCGGTGAGATGCGCCGAATCAACGCTCCGGTGCTTTCGCACGACAAGGGCCAGTATTTGGCGGAGCAACTTGAAAAAGTTGCGGGCGTCGTTGAGGTGCGTGGGCAGGGACTCTTGCGCGCCGCCGAACTCGGACCGAAGCGCGACGCCAAGGCTGTTTATCTTGAGTTGCTTAATCGTGGCGTAGTGACCAACGCGGTGAATGCGACCTCGTTGCGACTTGCCCCGCCAATCACAGTTTCAATTGCCGAGATGGATGAAGTTGTCTCGAAGATTGCCGAAGTTTTGTCTGAAGGAGTTGGCGTTATCGCCTGAAAATTATGCGACATTTACTCAACATCACCGACCTCGCTGTCGACGAGATCAAACTCGTTCTAGAACTTTCACAACGTGACCCAGCAAGCCTTGGCCGACCTCTCGCGCTTTCCGATGGAACGCCACAGGGTGCAGCACTAATCTTTGAAAAGCCATCCAATCGAACTCGGCACAGTATGGAGATCGCCGTTGTTCAACTCGGCGGTCACCCTGTGTATACGCGAGGTGAAGAAGTCGGCTTTGATACTCGCGAACCAGTTGAAGACATCGCGCGCATCATGTCGGGATATCACGGCCTCATTGCGGCCCGTGTTTTTAAACATGATGTCGTAGCGCGTCTGGCAGCCACGAGTTTGGTGCCAGTTGTCAACATGTTGAGTGACGAATCGCATCCTCTACAAGGACTGGCCGATGCTCTCACGATGGTCCAAGAATTTGGTTCGTTGGCTGGCAAGACAGTCGCCTATGTCGGCGACTACAACAACGTGGCACGTTCACTTGGCGAAGTGTGTGTGATGCTTGGGGCTCACTATCGATTGGCCTGCCCATCAGGGTACGAGGCTTCCGATGTTGAGCTGGCCCGCATTGAAGCATTGGGTGATGGCTCCATTCATCAGTCAAGCGATCCGCAACTTGCTGTTATCGGCGCCCATGCAGTTCATACCGATACCTGGGTGTCAATGGGGCAAGAAGCTGAGAAAGCTGAACGGTTACAGATCTTTGGCTCGTACGCCGTGACTTCTGAACTCATGGCCCAAGCCGCTTCGCAGGCAATCTTTATGCATTGCCTGCCGGCGTATCGCGGCTATGAAGTGACGAGTGATGTCATTGATGGTTCAACAAGCCGAGTGATTCAACAAGGTCATAATCGTTTGCATGCCTCGCGTGGTGTGCTTGCTTTCATGTTGGGAGTTACTAAATGAGTACCAAAGCACAACGTCAACAAATGATCGCCAACCTTATTTCGCAGCAGGCAGTAACCAATCAACCCCAACTAGTTGAACTGTTGCTCGGAAACGGTATTAGCGCAACTCAAGCAACGGTGTCACGAGATCTTGAAGACCTTGGTGCAGTAAAGGTTCGAGTTCCTGGCGGCGACACTGTCTATGCAATCCCCGAATTTGCTCCCGCTCGTCTCGCTCCAGAAGACCAGTTACGTCGCGTGATGGGTGAGTGGGTGGCCGATGTGCAGCACAGCGGTCCGATGGTTGTCGTTCGCACACCCCCTGGGTGTGCTCATGTCGTTGCCTCTGCACTTGATCGCAGTGGCATGAACGGTCTCATTGGCACGGTTGCGGGTGACGACACAATTTTTTGCATTGCCTCCGAAGAAATCGGCGGAGCCAATATGGCTGAGAAACTCCGTGAACTTGCGGGTATCGCAACAAACTCAAAGGTGAGGAAAGTTTCATGACCGAGCAACACGACTCAAAGACCTTGTGGCACGGTCGATTCGCTGGTGGGCCAGCAGATGAACTCATGGCCTACACCGCAAGCTTGCCATTTGATCAACGTCTATGGCTCGACGACATCAACTGTTCACGAGCACATGTGAAAGGTCTCGCACATGTCAACATTTTGACCAACGAAGAACGAGATGCAGTTCTTGCGGCATTGCAAACCGTTGAAAACGAAATGTCGTCGGGAGCTTTTGTCTACGCCCCGAGCGATGAAGATATTCATACTGCGGTTGAACGACGGGTCACCGAAATTTGTGGAGCACCTGGAGCAAAATTGCATACGGGTCGTAGCCGTAATGACCAATCAGTGACTGGTTTGCGTCTTTGGTGTCAGCGCGAAGTTCCGAAAGTCATCGATCGGATCATTGCGATGCAAGAAACACTTCTGGCTCGGGCAACCGAAGCTGGTGTAGGCGACGACGCTGTTTATCTGCCTGGCTACACGCATGTTCAAAGGGCTCAGCCGGTTCTATTGGCACATCATTTGTTGGCTCACGGTTGGGCGTTCGGCCGCGACATTGAGCGACTTCGCGACGCTCTCAAGCGAGCCGATGTATCGCCCCTTGGCGCAGGAGCACTCGCTGGATCATCGTTACCTCTCGATCCTTCGTTCACGGCTCGCGAACTTGGTTTCGCTCGTCCGTTTGATAACTCGTTAGATGCGGTAAGCGATCGTGACTTCGTCGCTGAAATCCTTTTTGGCCTTTCCATGGTTGCAATTCACTTGTCACGTATCGGTGA
>JBIKOO010000207.1:0-2573 GCA_044358015.1 Ilumatobacteraceae bacterium | reverse complement strand
GCTTCCATCGGAACGAATGTCGCGGGAAGTGTGCTCATAACTCAACCCTAGTGAAGATGTGCGATGTCAATCACGGCAGTACCTGAGACAACGATCTCGTCGCCACGTTTTAACCACACTGCACAAGTAGCCCGATCGCCGTCAATCGCCGAGATTTCGCCACCTGCCACGACCGAATCGGTGTCAAACACCGGTCGACCAAACGAAACCGTAAGACGCCGCACTGATGTTGGCCCGCTAAACGAATGCAACATATTGACGATGTAACTCAGATTGAGCGGGCCCTGATTGATCACGCGACCATCAAGACCCATCTCGCGCGTGGCTTCACGATCCCAGTGCACTCGATACGGGTCCCGCAAAACTGCGGCCATTGTTTTCATCCGCGCCGGGTCTACTGAGGGCACCGCGAATTCGGGAAGTTGATCGTCGACCTTCACGTTGTCACCCCAGTTGAATCTTCGGGCTTGCGTCGACGAAAGCGCCAGGTATTCGTGATACGTGCCGCCAAACCTTCGGCATCAAACATTTCAATTGAAAAACTCATTGAGTCGTAGGGATTTCCACGTTCATCAACAAGTTGTTCCCAGCGAACAATGCCACCTTCCATGCGGTACTCAACTCCGACCCGAAGTGGACGCATGTATTCCCAGTCGTAGCCATCAAGGCCAACCGAACCTGGTCCTTCAGCGCCACATACTTCAAACAAGGTGGTGATGCTGGTACCCGCACCAAGAATTGGCACATGGAAAAGTGCTACTGGATGAGCGAGATCATCGGGCAACGGTTCTGCGGTGGTGCAATCGGTGAGTAACCAATTTTCCCAATGAGCAATCGTGTATGTACCACCAGGGAATCGATAACCGAGTGGCGAAACAACCGTCATGACATATCAATACCACGACTCTCAGCCTCAGCGGCAAAGTTCAGCCAAGATTCTTCGGCCGTATCAACCTTTGTTTGGGCCTGTGCAAGTTGCTCACTCAGTTTGGCCAATGTTTCATGGTTGCTTGATGCGCTGGACGCTTCTGCAATGAGCTTTGCACTGACGGTGTCCCGCTCGGCAGTGGCCTGAGCTAAAGCCTTTTCAGCCTGAGCCACGAGTCGCTTCAACGTGCTCGCACTCTTGAGCGAACCCGATTTAGACGCGGGTACATCAACAACTGCTTTGAATGTTGCGTCAACCTTGGCCGAACTCACAGATTTGGTGTTTTGTGTTGGCTTCGTGCCCCGTTCAAGACGTTGCTTCAACCATCCGGCCACACCACCGCGCACCAACGATGCTCCACCTTGACCATCGAGTGCAAAAACCTCGTCAACAGTACGATCTAAAAACGCCCGGTCGTGACTGACAACCAAAACAATCCCGGGCCAGTCATCAAGGAAGTCTTCGAGCGCGCGCAAGGTGTCGAGATCGAGATCATTAGTGGGTTCGTCGAGCAACAACACATTGGGTTGCTCAATCAATGTGAGCAACAATTGCAAGCGTCGTCGCTCTCCACCAGACAACGTAGAAATTTCAGCGAATTGTGAATCACCATCAAACCAAAAACGCTTCATCAAGTTGATGTCTTCTAACGATGGCGCACCTTTGTCGCCTGCAACGGCGTCACGAACTCGCTTGGTGACATCAAGGTCCCGACCCAACTGGTCGTAATAACCAATCTTGACCGTACGACCAATATCAATCTTGCCTTCGGTTGGCGTGAGTCGTTCAGAGATGAGATCAAGCAATGTGCTTTTTCCGGCGCCATTTGGTCCAACAATTCCGAGCCGATCGCCTGGTTCAAGCATGTGATCAAACGGAGACAGAACACGTTTTCCATTTGGCCAACTAAAGCCAACGCCGTGTAGTTCGACACCTTTTGAACCAAGACGTTTTGAACCAAGATCCTTGGTGAGACCAAGTTCGCCTTGCCGAGCCGGCGCTTCGGCTTTGGTATTCACTAACGCAGTTGCCGAGGCAACGCGAGCTTTTGCTTTTGTTGTGCGCGCTGGTGCGCCACGTCGCAACCAAGCCAGTTCAGTCTTGGCTAGGTTCTTGCGCACTTGTTCGGCCGTTGCGGCTTGTTCTTCACGTTCACTACGACCCGACAGATACGCGGCGTAACCAGAACCTGCGCTCCAACCCGTAGGTACGTGCAAATACGCCTTGCCGCGGTCGATCTCAAGAACTTTGGTTGTGACCCGGTCGAGCACATGGCGGTCGTGCGTGACGAGCAACAAACCGCCGTTGTAATTGGCCAGCCATTCTTCGAGGTATGCAATGGCGTCAAGGTCGAGGTGGTTGGTGGGTTCGTCCAAAATGAGGGCTTCCCATTCGCCAATCAATAAGCCCGCAAGCGCCACCCGCTTTTTCTGTCCGCCCGACAACTGATCAGTTTGACTATCAATGAGCCCACTCATTCCGAGACGGTCAAGCATGGCCTCGCCCTGCCACGTACCGCCAACAGCTTCACGAACCGTGCCCTTTGGAAGAACTGGCGCCTGGCTCAAAACCCCTACTCGAGCGTTGCGACCACGCCGCACGACACCAGCTTCTGGTTCTTGTTCACCACTGATGATGCGCAACA
>JBIKOO010000066.1:0-8631 GCA_044358015.1 Ilumatobacteraceae bacterium | reverse complement strand
CAAAACAAACCAAGGAGAGTTTGCGAATGAACAAGCGAATGAAGCAAATGATGGGCAAAACAGTTATTGGTACGACTCTGGCAGCAATGGCTGCCATCGGAGCAGGTCAGGTGGCATCGGCAACGGGCACGACCGGCACCTGTGTCACGATTGGGACATTTACTGATACTAGTGATACTGGGTTCGTAACATGCACGGTGCTGGTCGGCGAGACGGTCAACTTTAATATCAAAGCAGGCAATGGTGGTGCTGGTGGTGCTGGTGGTTACGGTGGTGCTGGTGGGATTCAAACCCCACCCTATTCTGGAGGCAATGGTGGTGCAGGCGGCCTCGGCGGCGGAGGTGGTGCGGGACCACGGATAACTGGAAGTTACACCAACTCAACCGATACAACAGTCACATTGAGCCTCATCGTTGGCAAGAATGGTATTGATGGCGAAGACGGAAACGCTGGACTTGCAGGTACGTCCGGTACCCCTGCTGGCACCGGAACAGATGGGTCAATGGGAACCGATGGTGAACCAGGTTCCTCGTCAATAATTTTCGTCGGTTTATTAGAGGATATTCCAGGTTATGAGATTGATTTTTCAAAGATGATAGCGGGTGTCGAGGGTGGCGAAGAGGGCACCGGTGGCGAAGGTGGCAAAGGTGGCACAGGTGGCTCCTCAGCAACGTATGGCACTGCTGGCGAAAAAGGAGCAAATGGTTTAAGGGGTGCTAATGGCGAATATTATCCGGTGCAGCTACCGGATTCCTGGAGTTTAACGGAAGATGATCTAGGCGCCCCAAGCATTGTTTTCAGTGTTCCCAGTGTGCCTGAAACGACGACGACGGCACCGCTCCAGTTACCTGCGACAGGTAGCGACACCAGTCCGACTGTGTGGGTGACGTTGCTCATATTGGCGTCAGGCGCGTCGCTTGTCGTTTTGGCTCGCCGCCGAGTCGTCAGCTAATTCGGTCTCCTGTCAATTGGCGTCGGGGTGACTACTCGGATCCAGGTTCTGGATCTTCGAGTTCGTCAACTCCGACGCCAATTGCCTAGGTGAAGTTCACAAATTGGAAGCATGTCATCTGATCAAATCCAAACCACGTTCGCCGTTGTCGAACGTGGTTTGGATTTATCTCAACTTAAATGTGCAATACCCCCTCAATGCCACATCGTTTTTGCAGATGTAAATTTGATGAAACCGAGCCAATTCGATGGGTCCAGTAGGTCCCGTTAGTCGGGCCCTTTGTTTGTCCCCGTTTCGGGTGGTGGAACGGGCTAATTTGAGGGTGTGCGTCGACTGTGTGAAAAGCCTGGATGTGGACAGCCTGTCGCCGTCATCTACGGCTTAGCTCCAAGCGGCACCGAAGCAGGCCTATGGGTCGATCACTGGTCGCCCGAGCGCGTCGACGAAATTCCACCACCTGGTGCTCGCGGAGTGGTGTGTCAGAAACATTCCGAGTCGTTGTCGGCTCCTCGCGGCTGGTCGTTTGAGGATCGTCGTGAGGCGATTCCACGATTGTTTAAGACGCGTGATCGTGGCAACCTAAGTGCAGTTCCCGAACCGACCACTGGAACGCCGCGGCCAAAGGCCGACTCAACGGGTTCCTTGAAACGTGATTCAACTGGTTCGATAAAGCGTGATGTCACCGGATCAGTGAAGCGACCGCGACCGGCTGACATTCCACGTCCGAGTCTGTTCGCTGAACTCGATGAGGTAGTTGTTGAGACCGAACCTGTAGTTACAACTCCGGTTGTTGAAGTTCCCGTTACTGAAGTTTCAGTTGCCGAAGTTTCGGTCATCGTCAATGAACCAGTTGTTGAAACTGTTCCCATGTTCATCGAAGAGCAAGTTGTTGAAGAACTAGTCATTGAAGTGCAAGTGGTTGAAGAAGAAGTCGAAGAAGTCATCGAGATTATGCCTACTCAAGATGATTCAACTGAACTCTTGATTCGTCAAGATGTTGATACTCGTTGGGCTCCGCACTTTGACCCAGATGATGACCTTGGTGGAATGCTTGATGCCACTGGTTCCATGCTGCGTGATGCGTTTAGGTCGCGTCACAACGGTCGTCGCGATCAGTGAGATAGCGACCAATCATGGATATTCGAGTTGATGTTGACTTGCCGTGTTCAATTGATGCGGTGTTGCCGCTGATTAATGATTTAACGCAATATCCGCAATGGATGGGCCTTGTGCATGCAGTTACGCCCGAAGCCGATAATCAAGCCTGGCAGGTTGAACTGCGAGGCAAGATCGGACTGTTTGCTCGATCAAAGCGCTTGCGCATGGTGCAAGTCGAAACCTCGAGCGCTGAGCATTTGCGATTTGAACGGGCTGAAGTTGACGGTCGATCACACAGTGCATGGGTGCTTGAAGCAAAAGTTTCTCAGCAAGCATCAATGACCACGCTCAATATGACCCTGCAATATTCGGGTCGCTTGTTCTCGAGCGTTGTTGAACGCGCACTGCACGACGAAATTGAAGCGAGCAAACAGCGACTCCGCAAACTCGTTGCTCAATAGTTGGCGATTATTGCGCCCACGCGCTGTAGCGACCATTGTCGCGTTGCTGAAGATGCAGTGACATTGAAAAGCATTCCGACAAATTCGCGGCAGTGAAACATTCAGAGATCGTTCCACGAGTCATGGCCTTGCCATCTTTCAAAAACAAGACATGAGTCATGCCCGGTGGAATTTCGTCAACATGGTGGGTCACCAAGACAAGTGGTGCAGCGTTGGCATCAAGAGTCAATTCGCTTAATGCTTCAACTAATTGTTCGCGACCACCAAGGTCGAGTCGAGCACTCGGTTCATCCATCAACACGATGTTCGGGTTGTTCATGAGCGAACGCGCCAAAAGCACGCGTTGCTGTTCGCCCGACGACAACGTTCCGAACGTGCGGTGCGCTAGGTGTCCGATACGCATGCGATCAAGACAATGCTGAGCCTGATGCGCATCGGCCTCTTCGTATTGGTGCCACCAGGTTTCAAGAGCAGCGTTCTTGGCAGTCATCACGACGTCAAGAGCGATTAATGCAGGACGCAGTTCGCTGGCAAACGATGCCGACACATAACCGATGCGCTGGCGCAGGGTGCGCACGTCGGTGGTGCCGAGGGTCTGGCCAAGCACCGAAACCGAGCCATAGGTGGGGTGCTCATACATTGCGGCTATGCGCACCAAGGTGGTTTTGCCCGACCCATTGGCACCAAGTACCAACCATCGCTCATTTGCTTCAACCGTGAGCGACACCGAGTCCAAAATGGTGCGACCATCACGAACGAAACTGATTTTGTTGAGTTCGAGGGCGGCGACCACGGTGCAAGGCTACGAGGATCGGTCAAAGTTGGGCGATCGGACGACACCAGAGCCCTTTGCCTTGTCGAAAATGGGGCTGGGTGCGCGAACATAGAGGCGTGACAGCAACGATTTCGCCTCTTGAACAATTGAGTGAGGCATTGCGAACTGAACTCGGTGCCAATGCTGTCACTGATCTGGCACGGCTGAGCGGTGGGGCCTCGCGTGAAACCTGGAGCTTCAAAGCCGACGACCGCCCGTTGATCTTGCAGCGCCAGCGCAAGGGCGATATCCGCGATATGGGTGTTGAGGCTCGTGTGGTGCAAGCGGCGTTCAATGCCGGTGTTCCAGTGCCTGAACTCATTGCCAATGGTTCTGGCGACATCGGCCCAGCCTTCATGATCTTGTCGCACATCGAAGGCGAAACAATCGCCCGCAAGATTTTGCGTGATGAACAATTTGCTGATGCCCGAACCAAATTGGTCGCGCAGTCGGCACATGCATTGGCGGCCTTGCACTCAATAGATGCTTCAACAATCTCGGGGCTACCCAGCATTGATCAGGTGCAGCAATATCGCGAGACGCTCGACAATCTCAATCATGCCTTAGGTCAAGCACATCCAACATTTGAATTGGCTTTTCGTTGGCTTGAACGTAATCGTCCAACGCCGACGCGGACTGCATTGGTTCACGGCGATTTTCGTTTAGGAAATTTGATGGTCGGACCAGATGGTTTGCGCGCTGTGCTTGATTGGGAACTTGCCCACATTGGTGATCCCATTGAAGATCTGGGTTGGCTATGTGTGCGAGCCTGGCGCTTTGGTGCATCACAACCGGTTGCTGGCCTAGGTGACTACGACACTTTGATCTCTGAATACGAAAAGGCGAGTGGGCTCAAGGTTGACCGCGAAGTAGTTCGTTGGTGGGAAGTCTTGGGCACGGTGAAGTGGGGAATCATGTGCATGATTCAAACCAGTTCACATGTTTTGGGTATGAGTCGCAGTCATGAATTGGCGGCAATTGGTCGACGCGTGTGCGAAAACGAGTATGACTTGTTTGTGGCACTTGACGGAAAGTGGTGACGAAGATGGCGATGCCCCATGATGTTCCTACTGCAGCACAACTCATTGAGTCGGTGCGCGAGTGGCTCGAAAAAGATGTGTTGACGTCAACGACTGGCCGCGTGCAGTTTCATTCACGCGTGGCCATCAACGTTTTGGCGATGGTTGAACGCGAATTGGCAGTCGGTGAACAACAAACCCTTGATCATGCGGCGCGACTTGCTGTTTTAGGCATGAAAGATGATGCCGAACTAGCAGCGGCAATTCGTAACGGTGATCTTGATGATCGATTCCAAGAAGTGGTTGAACTCGTGCGGGCCAGCGTGCTCGACAAATTGGCAGTCGCCAATCCGTCGTATGCCCTGCCTACTTTGAACGACTGACTACTTCGAACGACTGATCTGAACTGGTTGGCCGGCAGCAAGCTGACCGCAGGCCGCAGCAATATCGGTACCGCGATTACGGCGAATAGTGGCGTTGGCTCCCATGCCCACTAACTGATCGCAGAACGCCTGCACTTGATTGCGGCTTGAACCACGAACTTCGTAGCCCGGGGTGGGGTTAAGTGGAATCAAGTTCACGTGTGCAGGAACACGGAACGAGCGACAGATTTGCGCGAGTTCAATGGCGTCGCTCGGACGATCGTTAACGCCGTCAATCAACGCCCATTCAAAAGTAAGGCGGCGATTCTTTGACTCAAGGAATCCGTTGCATGCTTCCATCAATGCCTTGATGGGGTAGCGGCGGTTGATCGGAACCAAAGCATCACGCAAGTTGTCATTGGCGGCGTGCAAACTGACCGCCAGGTTGACGGGTAGTGGACGCGAGGCCAGGCGATTGATACCCGGAATGATGCCGACGGTGCTGACCGTGAGGTGACGGGCCGACAGACCAACATCTTCGTGCAGACGCACAATTGATTCCCAGACAGGCTCTTCATTGGCGAGTGGTTCGCCCATGCCCATGTAGACCACGTTGCTCACGCGACGATCCATGGCCTTGGCGCGTTGCGAAGCCCGCACAACTTGTTCAACAATTTCGCCCGCAGTGAGATGGCGCGTGAAACCGGCTTGACCAGTTGCACAAAAACCACAAGCCATGGCGCAGCCGGCTTGGGTGCTGACGCATACGGTGGCGCGGTCGGGGTAGATCATGAGAACTGTTTCGATGCGGCTGCCACCGTCGAGTTGCCACAAGAACTTGATCGTGGTGTCGTCATCAGAAATGACTTCTTCAACCAAGGTCAACGAGTTGGGTAACAAGTCAACAAGTTGCGCACGTAACGCTTTGGGCAGCGCAGTCATGTCCTCGGGAGCATTGAGTTCGGTATACAAGCCCTTCCACACCTGATCGACGCGATAGCGCGGTTCGTTCAGTAAAAGGTTTTGAAGTTCGTCGCGCGAAGCGCCATAACGGGTAATCACAATGTCAGCCTGTCAGATAATTGAGTCGAAGTGGTGGTGTCTAGAGGGTTTCGGCAAGTTTTGAGTATTCAGCCATACGTGCTCGTAACACATCGAGGCTCGCAGTCCAGAAAGCTTCGCTGGTGACATCAATGCCAAAAGCGGCACCGAGTTCTTCGGCAGTTGCCATTCCAGCACGACTGAGGAGATCGGCATAGCCACCACGGAAGCGATCGGGATCGGCGTGATATTGCGCAAACAAACCGAGACCGAACAACAAGCCGTAGGTGTACGGCCAGTTGTAGAAGTGACTGCCGTAGTAGTGGCCCTTCAAAACCCACATGTGGGGATGGGCCGTTGTTTGATCAAGCCCGTCACCATAAGCATCGGCTTGGGCTTGCAACATGATCTCGTTGAGTTCGTTCACGCCAAGTGTGCGGCGTTGACGGCGAGCAAAGACTTCTGTTTCAAATAAGAAGCGACTATGAATATCGACGACTACTTGATTGGCGCCCTGTAGATCAACATCAAGAAGCGCGAGGCGTTCCTTGCCTTGCAGAGTTGCGAGACCAGCCTCAACGACGAGGGTCTCGCAAAAGATGCTTGCGGTTTCGGCGAGTGCCATCGGTAAACGCTTTTGCAGTGGTGTGCGACCAGCAAGTTGAGTGTTGTGATATGCGTGGCCAAGTTCGTGAGCGGTTGTTTGTGCCGATTCAACCGAACCGCTCCAGTTCAACAACACCAATGAGCGATCATCAACGAATGGCATGCAGAACGCACCGCCAACTTTTCCTTCACGAGACGGAACATCAAGCCACGATTCGTTGATCGCGCGATCGACCAAGCCAGCGAGGTTGGGGCTGAACGATGAAAAAGCGTTGCGGACTAAATGAATTGATTCGTCCCAGGTGATTGATCCGCCAGCAACGGGCAGCGGGGCCATGAGGTCCCACCACGGTAAGGCGCCGGTGTGTCCGTGCAAGCGTGCCTTGGTGCGCATCCATGAGCGGAAGTCGGGCAGCGAAGCAATGATGGCCGACTGCATGGCGTCAAAGGTGGCGCGGCTCACGCTGTTGCCATAGAGCGATGCGTCAAGTGGTGAGTCCCAGCGACGACGACGATTGATGGTGTTGGCCTCGCCCTTGATGGCGTTCATAGCGGCGGCACACGCGGTGGCGACGGTTGGCCAGGCCACCATTTCGGCGTCGTAGGCAGCTTTACGAACTGCAACGTCGGCCTCGGTGGCTAGTCCACGCACTGCGGGCATCGGCATGCGCTTCGTGCCCGTTGGAAGTTGAACATCAACAGTGAGTTGCGAGGTCACGTCACTTTGCAAGCGACCCCATGCCGATGAGCCGGTTGTTGAAAGTTCGGCGTAAAGGCCTTCTTCTGATTCGTCCATTTGGTGTTCTGAACGTTCGGCAAGTCGCATGAGCGGTCCGAGGTGATCGCGAGCTTCGCTGCTAACTGCCGACAAAGCATCAACATCGTGATCGCACACGAAATCGGCGAGTCGGGCGAGTAATGGTGTGATGCGTGAACCAGCTACTTCAATTTCGGAGAGCAGTGCTTGGGCGGTTTCGTCGCGCGTGTTCGTTGCGACTGTTGCATACACGTATGCCTCAAGAATTTCGGTTTGCGCAACGACGGCATTGAAATCACGAATTGCTCGGTCGAGGCGACTGCCGGTTTCGCTATCAACAGTTGGCGACACGCCATCGGGTAGCGCCCGAATACCGAGTTCGTCGTAGAGGGCTTCAATACGACCAACGTCAGACTTCACTCGTTCAAGCGAGTCAACAAATGAGCGACTCGTCAACGATTCGTGCACATCGGCGACGCTCCAGAGCGGAAGATTTTCGGTCGCGGTCATGACTGCTCGCTTTCAGGAGTTGAAGTAATCGGCGCGATATCGCCAACGAATGCGCGGTCGGTGCGGTGAATGCGAAAACCAAGGGTTTCATATAAAGCCATGGCGGCAGCATTGTCGGGATCGACATACAGCATTGCGGTTTTGATGCCGCGTTGACTCATGTTGACAAGACCCGAAACCACCATTGACTTGCCGAGTCCGTGACCATGAAATTTCGGATCAACGGCGATCACGTAAATCTCGCCAAGCACCGGATCGGTGTCGTGATGAACTTTGGTCCAACAAAATCCGGCGAGTTGATTGTCAATTTCGTGTAACACAAAACCATTTGCATCAAACCACGGTTGAGCAAGACGTGCCGACAAGGTTGCGTGATCCCATCCACCTTGTTCGGGGTGATGTTCGAAGGCGCGATTGTTGACGGTGAGCCAAGCCTCTTCGTCTTGACCCTTCACGAATGTGCGCACTGCTACTTGTGCTTCGGCATCGCTGCTCGATAACGGAAGTGAGCGACGCATCTGATGTAAGCGACGACCAGGTGTCAGCCCGACTTGGGCTGCTACTTGTTCGTGACCAATGGTTGGCTCAAAGACCCACCAATGCACATGTCCGCCACCGTTGATAGCGACTTCATGAAGTGCAGCGGTGAGCAGTTCGGGGCCGATGAGATGCATTTCGTATCGGTGGTGCGGATGAACCACGAGTTCAATCGAGAACGAATCATGACCCTTGCTGATTTGGGCGTAGGCCACGGGATGGTCGTGATCGCCCTCCCAGGCAACAAGTCCGGCAAAACCCTCGCGGCCGCCGTCAACGAGATCAAGCCAGAGGTGATCAGAAAGCGGGCGGTGGCCGTCGGCGCGTTCGGCATCGCGTAAAAGGCCGCGCACAATCGAGATGTCATCAGGCTGCATTTGCCGTTTGATGTCCAAGATGCGCATGGAGTCACCCTATCGGCGGTGGTTCGGAGGCTGAACGAGTTGATTAGGGTCAAAGCATGGCCAGTAAGA
>JBIKOO010000198.1:0-2600 GCA_044358015.1 Ilumatobacteraceae bacterium | reverse complement strand
TGATTCCGGGTACGCCGACTCGTGCTGGTTACACGTTCGCGGGTTGGTATGCAGCGGCGTCGGGCGGATCGGCGATCACATTCCCGTATGCGCATGGGCGCACGAGCGATTTCACGTTGTTTGCACGCTGGAATAGTTGAATTGCACAGAGGGACCTTCGGAATGACCCACATTTTTCTCTAACTAGTTGTCGGGAAATTTGGCATCACACTCTCGCCATCGGAGAACTTCGTCTCGTTGCCATGGAACATCGTCTCGTGAAACATTCAAAAACATCGCTGTTTTGTAAATGTTCGTCGCAACTCTTGTGAGAGGGAGAGATTTCAGCCGGGTCGTTCTTTTATAGGCAATCGTGACAGAAGACTTCGTTGACTTTTGCTACGCAGCCGGGACAGACCAGCGTTCGTCGGCGGCACAACAGATCCGAACAATTGTGGTAATCGCTGGTGGGAGCGGAACACATGTGACACGAGCTTAAAACCTTGGTCTCGGGGCTGTAGTCCAACTTGAAGCGGCGATCGAAGACGTACAGCGAACCTTCCCAGTGGCCAGCATCCTTGAATTTCTCGGCGTAACGAACGATGCCGCCGTCAATTTGGTACACCTCTTTGAATCCGCGGTTCTTCATAATCAGTGACAGAACCTCGCAGCGAATTCCGCCAGTGCAATAAGTGACGATGGGCTTGTCTTTGAGGTGGTCGTACGCACCGCTCTCGAGAACCTCGACGAATTCGGGTGTTGTTTCGATGGGTGGCACTACAGCATTTTTGAATTTGCCGATCGCCGCTTCGTATTCGTTGCGACCATCAAAGAAGACCACTTCATCCCCGCGAGCCGCAACTAGTTCGTTGACTTCGGTTGGCGAGAGATGAATGCCGCCACCAACGATGCCATTTTCATCAACCACGATTTCTTCGGGGACACCAAACGTCACGATTTCGTCTCGCACTCGAACTTGTAAACGCGGAAACTCGTCTCCGTTGCCTTCGGACCATTTGTATTCCATCGACTTGAACGGAGCGAAATCTTTCATGACTCTGATGTAACGCTTAACTTGTGACAAGGATCCGCCAACGGTGCCGTTGATGCCATCTTTCGAAATCAAGATCCGGCCACGTAGGTCATTGGCTTCACACAACGTGCGCTGCCACAGGCGGATCGCCTCTGGATCAGCAAGTGGTGTGAATTTGTAAAAGAGAATGATCTTTTGCGGTCCGATGATCTTGAATTTATCGGACGATCAGGCTGGTCTTTCCTGGTTCTCGCCTTTCTCCAATCCCCGTGGTTGGATGTCGACTAATTAGAGTTTGGTTCGGCGCCAGATAGGGCCAAGTTCTGAGGGGGACTCATGTTGTCAGACAAGTGGATTATCGATCGCACTCCAACAACTCGATTCCCTTTTTACACACGAGGCAATGCCGCCGATGTGCTTGCAGATCCGGTCAGTCCGCTCGGTTGGACGTTTTGCTGGGAGTCGGGCATCGTGATCGGTTGCCGTGACGGATTCGTGACTTTCGGCGTTTTTGATGAAGATGACTACGGAACTCCACCTGAGACCTTCGGTTGCTTCGGCGGATATTTCTACAACTCCCTCATGCAGGCTCGCTTGATGGGCGTACGGATGCCAGGAGCGAGCCCTGAGGCGATTGATGCGGCGTATTTCGATGATCGACCTGATGTGCCTCCTTACGTGGCAGAGCCTTGGCATGATTCTCCTCGACACGCCGAGAAGTTGGCAGAGACTCAGGCGTACATCATGAGTGCAGTGACTCACCAACCAGTTGAGGATCAGCATGCAATCGCGCTCGAGATTCGACGTAATCGTCCCGACCTCTCAAAGTTGTCTAATGAAGAACTCGTGGCGCGCGCCCGGACGATGCAACCACATCTCGTCGCGATGTTTGAACAGCATGCGTGGGCGAGCCTTGGAGCATCCTTTGGCCCCGGGGGAATCTTGGCGATCGCTGAGGGTCTTGGTCGCGCCGAAGACGGTGTGCGCATGATCGGAGCAGTTGGCAACGTTGACTCGGCAAATATTGCAACTCAGTTGTGGGATTTGTCGCGAATCGTCCGCTCTGATGCATCGCTCACGCAATTGTTTGACGACAGTTTCGCAAGCGGCACTATCGACTCGGTGACGGCGGGTTCAATGTTGGTCAAGATCGCTGGATCAAAGTTTGCTTCCGCATTGCAGACGTTCCTGATTGATCACGGTGGTCGCGCGCCGAATGAGTGGGATCCCGCAGCCTTTAGTTACGAGTCAAGACCATCGCTCGCCTTTATTCAGATTGATCGACTTCGTCGTCAAGATGACTCGGCCGATCCGCATAAGGCTCATCAACGTAATTCAGCAGAGCGTGAACGTTTGTACAACGAATTCATGGAACTTCTGAGCGGTGATCCTGAAACAAGCGGTGCTTTCGCTGCGTCATATGCATCTTCAGGTGTTTGGCAAGCAACTCGCGAGCGTTGCAAGAGCAACAACATTGCAGCGATCCATGAAGTTCGTGTGTGCTTTGATGAAGTCGGCCGTCGTATGGTTGCGGCTGGTCATCTTGGTTCAACCGAGCAGATCTATATGTTGCTTGAATCTGAGTTGA
>JBIKOO010000172.1:0-2602 GCA_044358015.1 Ilumatobacteraceae bacterium | reverse complement strand
TCAAACATCGGCTTAATGGCACTCCACACCAGTTCAACGATCAATCCACTCGGCGGTTGTACATAGGTGAACGCCCCGTAGCCCTTATCTGGTGACGCCTGTGCCATTGCCAAAGTCCAACCTTGCGCAATGAGCGCCTCAGTTTCACCTTTAACGTCATCGCTCCACACACCCACATGATGAATGCCGGGGTTCACGCGACCATCCCAAATTGAACCAGGAGCACCCTCGAGCAGTTCAATGTGCTGCGGACCTTCAGCAGAATACGTGAACTTCAAAGGAATCGTCTGTTCCCCACCTGATGGAGTCCACACATGCTGTTCACGTTCTTGGGGCTCACACCAAGTTACGCTCAACGAGTCACCAAGTTCTTTCATTGCTAGTTCAAGATTCGGCACACGAATTCCTTGGTGATAGCAACGGTTGTAATTAACTGTTCCCATGATGACTTCTTTCGTTGGGCAATTCGGCTAAAAGTAACTCAATTAATGCCGCTTAGATGCGACGTTGGTGGCCTTCCCAATACGGAGCCCGTAATGGTTGCTTTTGAATCTTGCCGGTTCCGGTACGCGGAATATGTTGAACAAAGTCAACCGAACGAGGGGCTTTGTAACCAGCCAAAAATTCACGACAATGCGCAATGATCGCTTGAGCAGTTTCGGGCGACGCCGAGATTCCTTCGGCCACCTGAACGAGTGCTTTCACACTTTCGCCAAACTCTTCATCGGGCACGCCGATCACTGCCACATCTTCAACAGCGGGGTGGGCCGCGATAACACCTTCGATTTCGGCTGGGTAGATATTCACTCCACCAGAGATAATCATGTCAATCTTGCGATCTGACAGCCAGAGATAACCATCAGAGTCGATATATCCAACATCACCTGTCGTAAAGACTCCTGGCTCAAGATGAGAATCGCGAGTCTTGGCTTCATCGTTGTGGTACGTAAAGTCGGTGCCCATTTTGTTTTTGAAATAGAGCGTGCCTTCCTGACCTTGGGCAACGCGCTCGCTCTCATCGTTCACCACGATGACTTCAACAGAGTCGAGCGGCTTACCGACGCTTCCGCCTTTGGCTAACCACTCGGTCGAAGAAACTGTCGAGATAATGGAACCTTCGGTACTGCCGTAATATTCGGTGATTTTCGGGCCCCACCAGTCAATGAGTCCCCTCTTGACAGCCGGAGGACACGGTGCTGCTCCATGCCACACGGTCGTCAGCGATGCTCCTGAGAATTCGTTCTTCACCTCAGCTGGCAAATCAAGCAATCGCTTCATCTGCGTAGGAACAAGATGCACGTTAGTGCACGAGTAGCGATCAATCATCTGCAACATTGCGGCCGAGTCGTACTTGTGTTGCATAACAGTCGTTGATCCACCAATCATTGGGAAGAACGAGAAGGCCCATTGAGCCGAATGATAAAACGGTCCGCACAACATGGTTCGACCCGGTATCGGCAAGAAGTTTGAAAAGCCAGCCGCAATGAACTTCATAATGTCGGGGGTCATGGCCATGCCACCCGACAATGCTCCACGCACGCCCTTGGGACGTCCTGTGGTGCCTGATGTATAGAACATCGGCCCGCCCAGCATTTGATCGGCCGGCTCATCAGCACTTGCTTGAGAAAGCACCGTTTCGAAATCGATGAATCGTGAATCACTTCGAACTGCCGCATCAGCAGTAGTCCCGATACCAACGACAACTGAAACTACATTTGCCCGATCATCTTTCAATGAGGCCGAAACGGCAGCATCAAATCGTTGATCAACAATCACTGCCTTCGTGTCAGCATCGGCGTACACATACGCAAGTTCGTCCGCCACCCAGTGCCAGTTGACTGGCACATAGGTCCAACCGCCGTGAGCACACGCCATAGCAATTTCGAACCATTCACACTGGTTTCCAGCCACCACTGCGATCGTGTCACCCGTTTTGAGTCCGTGCGAGCGAAGACCATTCACTAAACGGTTCACTCGCTCATCAAGTTCAGCCCAAGTAACACTGTGTGTTTCATCAACGAGAGCAATTTCGCTCCCGCGGTCAGCGACGTGTGTTTGCGTCAAAATGGCCATGTCTATTTCTCCTGTCGTCCTATGGGATACCACGGAATATCAAACGATTCTTGTCCTGCGACCTTCAGTACTCGATCGGCAATCAACCAACGACCCTGCACTTTGCTCATTCGATCGTGATACTGGGCCCATAAATGAGCGTCGGGTTGATCTCCAGAAAAACGATGCCATGCATATAAGTAGGTAATCGTGCGCGCAGACTCTGCAGATTCAAATACAACTTCAATATTTGAAACATGATGACTAGTCGCCGCAAAACGATGCAATCCAACACCTAGACGCTCACGAATACTGTCTCGACCGTGCGTGACAGCACCCATACCCGGACCGTAATCAACGGTGCAGTCTTCAGTAAAGCAATCGGCAACCGCCGCTGCGTTCACTAAATCAACATTGCGACAATAGGCATAGATGACATCAACAATCGCTTGCCGTTCAACAAGTTGTTGTATCGGGTCAAGCGACATGTGAACTCAGTGAATGAACAAAGATGTGATCAGCGCGACAAAATGGTGACGCCCGAAATTCC
>JBIKOO010000006.1:0-77890 GCA_044358015.1 Ilumatobacteraceae bacterium | reverse complement strand
CCCAGCCGAACCCGTCATCGTCTGGCCCTCGGTGTGCTATCGCATCGCACATCGCTTGGACCCTCTCCAGTTCATTTCGTCCCACGGATCCGGACTCAGAACTGGCAACGCCCGCGATCCCACACATAACTTGACGAGCACCTTCTCCGCAGGATTCACGGATGGATCCGAAAAGCCATGTTAGGAAAATTCAGGAATGCGCGGCTATAAATTCCACTCACTCAGTCGACCGGGAACCCGTCGGACCTTCACCCGACGCAGCGTCGGCGGCCAGCCGTCGCGCCAAGTCGCCGAACTCCCGTGCCGCGTCGTAAATGGATCGAACCGGAACCAGATGTCGAGGTCCGGGCTCGCCCTCGATCACACGCCGAATCAGGACTTGTGCGGCAACGACGTCACTCGATCGGAACAGCAGACCGTCGGGGCCGACGATGTCACGAACGTCGCCGACATCACTGGCGACGATGCGCAGTCCTCTCGCCTGCGCCTCGAGGATCGTTCGCGGGTAACTCTCCGCTATCGCCGCGTGGAACAGAAGATCGAACTCGTCGTAATCCACAGGCCTCAGGCGACGGCCGGTCACCACGTTCACCCTTCCGGCGATCCCGGACTCCTGCAGGATCTCGTCGATCGCGAGCGAATCGTCGGTGAAGATGGTTGCGCGCCACTCGAGATCGGCAAGGCCTCCGAGCGCCGCGATCGCCTGCGGATAGGACTTCTCAGGTCGGCTGTTCCCGACCATCATAATTCGGAGAGGGTCACCATCTGGCCGATGCATTCGCGCCGGGGGCCGCAGCCAGTCGACGCCGACCCCGCCCCGGATGACATCGATGCGTTCGGGGTCGATACCGACCTCGTCGACGAGCATCGTCGATGCAGATCTCGAATTGGGCACGTACCGATCGACCAGCCGTTGGCTCCACCGATCGACGAGGTTGTGGGGCCATCGTCGCCAGACATCGAGGCCTCGTTGCGCCGAGAAGAGAAGGGGTCGGCGACCGCCTCGATTGACCAGCCTCACCAGCCGAAAGATCAGGGACCACCGGAGTCCGAACACGTAGATCACGTCCGGGTCGGCCCTCGTGACATGCCGAACCACCGCACGAATCGAGTCGAAACACGAAACACGAACACTCGATGCTCGGGCCAACTCGGCGACTACGCCGGAGTCGCACCCGCAGGACACGACCTCCCATTCCTGCGCGAACTCGGCGCCGATCGCAGCCTGCTCGATGACGCTGCGCTCGGCACCACCCATTCGTTCAGAGGACGCCAGGACCGCGAAGACTCTCATGCTTCTTCGACCGATTTCGATAAGCGCACAGCGGTTCACCCCCCTAGGAACTCATCAAGTATCCTATCATTGCGCTTCTTTCGGGAGGTTGAGAACTAAGTCGGTGACGCCCTGAACCAGCAGAACGCAACCCAGAGCTCTGACAATCAACACGGCGATTTCGCCGAGTCCGACTTCACATCCCTGCAGACGTTCCGGCCCGATGTCCAGTTGATGCGCGGACTCGCGGTCCTGGCGGTCGTCCTCTATCACTCGAAGTTCCTCCTGAGCGGAGGGTTCGTCGGAGTTGACGTCTTCTTCGTCATCTCGGGTTTCGTAATCGGCAGATTGCTCGTCAAGAGTCTGCTTGGTTCGAACCGAATTGGAGCCAAGTCGTTCTATGGACGACGAGTGCAACGCATCCTTCCGGCTTTGTGCCTTCTCGTCGTGACAGTGATCGCGCTGAGTCCGCTCCTCGCTCCGATCGCTGCGCCACAGTCGAAGGTCGGGACAGGAGTCGCGGCCTCGCTCTTCAATGCGAACACCTATCTCTACGCCACGGCGTCAAACGGCTACTTCGGGGTCGCCGCCACGCTCAACCCCTTGCTCCACACATGGTCCCTCTCGGTCGAGGAACAGTTCTACTTCGCGTTCCCAATCATCCTCCTGGTCGTGTGGCTCTGTTCTGTGCGCGTTCGCCGGTCGATCTGGCTACTCCGCGGAGGACTCCTCGCTCTCGCCGTGGCGTCGTTCGCCCTCTCCGTTTACTTCACCGGTGGGGCCGAATTTTGGGTATTCCAGGGCGAGCGATTCGCGTTCTTCTCGCCGATTACCAGAGCCTGGGAATTCGCGATCGGGGTGATCCTGGTACTTGTACCAGTTCGTCGGATGCGTTCAAAGATCTCGTGCCGCATCGAGTTGACCGTCGGCATTTCCCTGATCCTCATCGCCGCGATCGTGTACACCGACAAGACAACGTTTCCCGGTTTTGCAGCTGTGATACCCGTCCTCGGCACTGCGCTCGCGATCCATGCGTGCACGTCGGCATCGAGTCGGTCGAGCAGCAACCCGGTTGCCGCTGCATTCGCATGGATGGGCACAATCTCGTACAGCTGGTATCTCTGGCATTGGCCGTTGATCGTGTTCGTCGGCGCATTCTGGCCGACAGCTGGCAACATCCCGCTCATCATCGCCGGAGCACTCTCGCTGATTCCAGCACTTGCTTCGTACAAGTGGATCGAACAGCGATTCCGCCGGCAGAAGTTCGCCACTCCGGCCCGACAACTCTCTATCGGAATCGCCTGCATCACCATTCCCATCGTCATCGCGCTGTCCGTCGTATCTGGACTCGGAAATGCGATCACACCAACTCGCCAGATCGCGAAATACATGAACGCAATAGAGCCACACGCCGGTGCGACGCGAGACTGCAGTAAGTTCCCATCGGTCGATGCGCCGGGATCTGACGCATGCACATGGGGTTCAACCTCGAGGTCCGGCAGACGAATCCTGCTCGTCGGCGACTCTAACGCCGATCAGTTCACGGAGGCGCTGCGCGACGGAATCGCCGGTTCCTCGGACTCACTCAAGGTGGTGAACCAGAATGCGTGCCCGTTCGTGCACCTCACATTGGTCCGAAATGGGATACCTCAAGACCGGTGCACCGAGTTCGTCTCGAAATCATTAGCGGATATGAAGACCTCGCCACCTGACATCGTGATCATTGCGAATTCGACGCGGGGTTACGCACACGGCGCCAAAGAGTACGCGGTCGTCGACCCGAGCGATGGAAGCGTCGTCACTGGGTCCGATCAAGTGCGCGTGTTCCAGTCGCAACTTGAGCAGACGATCCGCGAGATCCAGGCGATGGGAAGTCGGGTCGTGCTCATCGCCCAAGCACCACAGCTCGGCAACTACACACTTGGTTCGTGCTCGGCCCTCGCTCTTTGGATTCGAGGCGCAGGATGCATCGGCGGAGATTCTTTCGCAGCAGACTCATCGACGCTCCTTCTCGAGGGACATGCCATCGAATCCATGGCGGCCGAGAACACCGGTGCCGCCTTCTGGGACTTCACGGATTCCATCTGTCTCGAAGGTTTCTGCGAATCACTGCGCAGCGATGGCATCGTCACGTGGCGAGACGGAGGCCACATCAGCGTCCCGGCCTCCGAGTCGCTGGCGCCAGTCGTGCGAGAGCGCCTCAGGCTACTGACTCGGTAGATCTAGACGGTCTCGACCGATCCCACGTCGACCGACTGCGGAGCATCGGTGTTGCGAGGACGAAGCGCCAACACTCCGCCGAGGAGAATCCAGAATCCCCCGTAGATCTTCAGGTTTCCGAGTTGGTTGCTGATCAAGAGCGAACAGACCAGCACGACCAATATGGGAAACGAACTTCTCGTGCGGTCGAAGCGAAATGATTTCCGCAGGGCGGGCACGAGCACCACGATGAATGCGATCAGAGCGGGCAATCCGAACTCGGCGAGCAGACGAGTGAATTCGTTGTGCGTGTTCAGCCCGATGCCGATCTCGGGTGAGTCGGATGCGTATCGCTGGAAGTTGCCGTCGCCTATTCCCACCAGTGGATGCGAGAACCCGAGCTCCAATGCGAGCGGAATCACTGCTGCCCTATAGGAATCAGTGCTCGAAAGATCGCTGTTCGCTCGAGCACCAAGCGCCTGTTGATAGAGCGGAGCGAGCGTCGAGCCGGTGAACACGAAGAAGACAACGATCGCCGCGATCGCCGCCACGACCTTCCGAAGCCCGATTCGAATCACGACCGCTACGAGTACACCGACGAGGATGAGGCCGATCGACGACCTGGATTTAAGGTCGGGCAGGATGAGGATAGATGGGATCGCTCCGACGAGTATGAGCTGCCGGCGCTTGTCGAGCGCTAGTCCGACGACCGCGGCGACTGCGACTGCGGAAATCGTCCCAAGCGAGTTCGAATTCAGACCGAACGCAAGGACACGTGTGTAGGCCCCGAAGTCGTACTCGACGACCCCAGAACCCCCGAATCCGCCTGTCGCCACGAAGAGCGCGGCGACGACCGACGTGATCCCGATCGCCACGACAATCGACGTGATCCTGAGACGGACCGACAATGCCGCACACGCGAGTCCGAGGCCCTGGAGCATCCCGAAAAACCCGCTGGCGTAGGGCCCGACATCGTGTCCGTCGGGGGCAAAGACATAGGAAATCATCAGGGTGCCGGCGAACGCGAGCAACCGAACGTGCGCAGGGGTGAATCTCCACCTTCCCTGCACGAGGCCGATCACCCAGACCGCCGAGATTATCATCGGGAGTCGTCCGACCAGGCCTAGAAACGGAACGGAATCCTGCAAAAAGAGAAGAGGTACAGATGCGACGATTGCAGGGGCAGGAAACAAGTAACAAGCGAACAACGCCGCCACGATGATCAGGGAAGGCAACCCCAGCAGGAAGAGCCCCCTGTACCTATACAGTAAAAACGCGAGTACCAACCCCGCCGCAAAGGCGAGAAGAAGGTACGGGGTCCGACGAGAAATCATGTTCTGCGAGATTTCCACAAGACATGCACGTCACTACTATAACCTCCAATCGCTTTCTCTGGAATCGCACAGCGACGTCCCATTTGACGACAGGCTCCGATCGCTGAGATAGAGCGGAACGAACCGATCCTCAGAAATCGACGGACCACCTCGCATCCTTCCACTAGAAAGTGAGGCGTCGGACCGTCGCACCTAAACTCAAGCAAAACGGTCCAGATCACCGATCGCTTGGAGAGGGTCACGTGAAGGTCGTAGTCACCAGAGCCGCTGGGTTCATCGGAGCGAACCTCTGCCAGTACCTAAATTCCCTCCATCCATTGACGTAGATCGTCGGAATCGATGATCTCTCGTCAGGCCTCAAATTGAACCCCGGTGTCGTCCCAGTCGACCTGCGAACAGGTCTCGAGCGGACGGTCGAATGGATGCGTCAGTCGAGCCAAGCCCTGTAGTAACGGATCAACTCGTCCCAGAACCTGTCCTGCGAGAACTCGGTCGCCACCCACCGCTGAGCCGCGCGACCCATTTCCTTCCGTCGCTCCTCGTCTTTGAACATTACTTCGATCGCTCCCGAAAGTGCTCGAACCGAGCCCACGTCGACGAGCACTCCCGTCACACCGTCGAGAACAGCGTCAGTGGTTCCAGTCGCTGCGTAGGCCACCACCGGCACCCCGGCTGCCTGCGCCTCCAGGACGACGTTAGGTAGCCCTTCGCGATATGACGGAAATGCCAGCACGTCGAACACCGGGTAGAGGCTCTGGAGATCCTCCCTCCACCCAACCCACGTCACGCTCGGGTCATTCGACAACCGATCGACGGTCGTCGAGTCGACCGGGTCAACCTTATCGACCTCCCCGATCACGACAAGTCGAACATCGTGAAAAGAGTCGCCCACGACGTCAAATGCGCGAAGGAGGTCATCGACGCCTTTCCCGCGCGCCAGCCGGCCAACGAAGCCGACGACGCCCGCGTCAGCGGGAATACCGAGACGACTTCGCACATCGGAACCATCCGACAGGTCAATGAAGCGGGAAACATCAACGCCATTACCCGAGCCGCTCGCAATGACGATTCCCCGACCGGCGGCGATAAGACCCTCCGACTCGGTCAACCGACGCAGACTTCTGCTGTTGAAGACCACGTGCGTGGACGCGCGCATCGCAAGACTCTCAAGCAGCTGCAGCACTCGACGTCGCCAGCCAGAAGCGAGCTCGAATCGGAGCCCTCGCACAACGTAGACACGAACGCGCACTCGACTCAGCCACGCAGCGAGACCCCCGACCAGACCGGCCTTCGGTGTCGAAACATTCACGAGGTCTGGACGAACTCGGCGGATGAGACGGAGGAGATCGACCAATGCAAGAGCGTCGCGAAGTGGGTGCGGCGTACGAGTCAACCGAACACGGTGCGGGATGACTCCCTCGGTCCGGGCGAACTCATCGAGAGCGGGCGAACCCGCGGTCGCCACGTGTACCTCGAAACCGCTTTGTACGAGAAACGACAGTTGGCCCCGCAGAAATCGCAGACTCACCGGATCGGTAATTACGTAAAGAATCCTTTTCCGCTCCTCAGCAGCCACACACACCCCAGAGCGTCACGAGATACGAGCCGGAACCCCGAAAGTCAACACTCACTTCGAAGCACCCATAGCCTTCGCTGGAACACCGGCGACGGTCGCCCCATCAGGAACATCACGAGTCACCACGGCACCCGCGCCAACGAAAGCATTGCGTCCGATTGAAATTCCGGGAAGGACGTTCGCCCCGGTCCCGATCGTGACGCCTTCTCCGAGATGAACATCACCGCTGATCGTGGCCCCCGGAAACACACTCACGAAATCGTCGAGCACTGAATCGTGACCAACAGTGCAATTCAAGTTAAGATCAACATGCGACCCGATGCGAATGTTGGTCGTAAGCCGCACACCGGCCGTGATGACGCAGCCTTCGCCCAGAGTCGTGTCCGCGCCCATCGTCGCAAAAGGGTGGAAGAGCGTGACGGCGTGACCGCCGGCAGCATCAAGTTGGCCTGCCAGAGTTTTGCGAGCTTCAGCCGAGCCGATACCAATCACGTAACGACGGGCAAACTCGCGGAACTGCGCGGAACCACCGAGATGGCTGGCGTCGATCCTGGCGAGCCGTTCGAGATCGACCTCGCCATCATCGAGGAACCCGACGAAGTTGCAGTTCCCACCTGCGGTTTCAATCGCCCGAACGACGTCGAGGACTTCGCGCCCGAATCCTCCCGCGCCAATGATCACCATCGGGTTCGCCATCACTTCTTCCATTCGTCGACACCACCTGTCTTCTTTCGAGTGTTCCCTGCGACCGTCGCACCGAATCTCATCAAACAATTCCTGTTACTAATGACTGGACACCGAGGCCAGAACCTCGATTACGCGTTCGAGATCTTCGTCGGGCATGCCGCTGCCGCTGGGCAAGCACAGCCCCGTCTCAAACAATCGCTGCGAGGTGCCGTCAACACGGGCCGACGCATCGGCGAACAACGGCTGCATGTGCATCGGCTTCCACAACGAACGAACTTCGATGTCTGCTGCCGCACACGCGTCAATCAGGTCGCGCGCCGTGAATCTGCAACTGCCGGGATCAACAACCGCACAGGTCAACCAATGGTTGACTACCCAGCCAGTAGCGATCGGATTGAGGGCAACGCCAGGAACCTCCGCGAAGAACTCAGCGTAGCGAGCGCGGATATCGGTCCGACGGGCGATGCGATCGTCAAGTCCGAACAGTTGGCCGCGTCCAAACGCCGCCAACAGATTCGAGAGTCGGTAGTTATAACCAACCTCAGTGTGCTCGTAATGGTCGAACGGCTCACGAGCCTGGGTCGCCAGGTGACGCACCCGTCGGGCCATATGTTCGTCGTCGGTCACGAGCATCCCACCTCCCGAGGAGGTGATGAGCTTGTTGCCGTTGAACGAGACAACTGCGGCGATACCGAAGTTCCCGGCGGGCCGACCTCCGAGCGAGGCACCGATCGCCTCGGCGGCATCCTCCAACAGTGGAACGCCGTACTCGGCGAGAATTGGCAGGATTCTTTCGTAGTCGGCGCACTGGCCGTAGAGGTCCACGACGATCGCTGCAGTAGGCATCGGGCGACCGGCGCTTCTACGGCCTTCAAGCTCCTCGGCGAGCAGATCAGCCGACATGTTCCATGTCTCGGGCTCGCTGTCGATGAAGACAGGAGTTGCTCCGCAGTAAACAACGGCGTTGGCCGTGGCGACGAACGTAAACGTAGAGACGAGCACCTCGTCGCCCGGCCCGACGCCAAGTTCGAGCAACGCAAGATGCAAACCCGCAGTGCCCGACGAGAGAGCGACCCCGAAAGCGCGGCCTGTAACCGCTGCCACCTCGGCCTCGAAGGCGTTGAGGTCGGGACCAACCGGGGCGCACCAATTGGAGTCGATGGCCGCCATAACCATTTCGCGCTCAGGTCCACGTACGTCAGGGGCCGACAGATAGATCCGCTTCATGACACAACCCTGTCCTCATGGTGGGGCAGCTCGTACATGGTCGACTCCCCCGGCGCACTGACGCCTTCACGTCGCACAACTGAAAGCAGTGTGCGGCCGATGATCCTGATGTCGAGTTTCAGGGACTGATTTTCGACGTACCAGACGTCCGCGGCCAACCGATCATTCCAGTCCAACTCATTGCGGCCGTTTACCTGTGCCCAACCCGTGATACCTGGCCGCACCTGATGACGCCGCCCCTCAAGCGCTGAATAACGCGGGAGGTAGTCGACCGAAAGTGGGCGGGGGCCTACCAAACTCATCTCCCCTTTGATCACATTCCAGAGTTCAGGAAGCTCGTCGAGGCTGGTGCTGCGTAGGAAGCAGCCGAATGAGTTCAGGCGGTCAACGTCTGGGAGTAATTCGCCGTTCTCATCTCGCCGGTCGGTCATAGTGCGGAACTTCACGATCTGAAAAGGGACTCCGTTTCGTCCCGCACGAACTTGGCGGAACAACACCGGACTACCTAGAGAGAAGCGGACGCAAAGTGCAATCATCAACAAGAGCGGTACGAGAAATACGAGGAGAACACACGAGACAATGAAATCGATCAGCCGCTTCACTATCTGTCGCTCCGCTGTCACTCCGCCATGCTAGAACATGCGGTAACTACATCAACACGGAAATTTGACGAAAGCATCGGGACAACGCTGCTGTCGCATAGAGATGTCGCTGTCATGAAGAACGTGTTTGGGAGGAACCGTCGCTTCGCACACATCCCTCATGCGGGGAGAGGAACCGTCGCTTCGCTCCTCCCAAATCGCGAACCCCGATCAAATAAAAATTGGCCGCCCCACGGGGCGGCCAATTTTTATTTGGTGGCGGGGAGAGGATTTGAACCTCTGACCTTCGGGTTATGAGCCCGACGAGCTACCTGGCTGCTCCACCCCGCGGCGGAAACCTGAAGTGTACGGGCAGATGGCACTATCGGCAACGCCCCTGATCTTTCAGGCTCATGCCAGGTCGGCAACCATCCGCGGCGCACAGAAATCGATGACTTGTACGAGTTTCTCGGCGAGTCTTCGTGATGCCATCGTCAGATTCGCATTGAATTGATCAGCTGTCGCCGTGTGATGGTCAACGAGATCAGTGATTGCCTTCAAGGCCATCACCGGAATCGCCATCATTTCGCAGACATAAGCAACCGCCGCGGCTTCCATTTCTTTCACCGCTCCCCCGTTGGCCGCTATCAAACGGCGATCGTCGTCGTTTTCATCCAATGAGTTACTCGTGGTGACGACACCCAATTTCAGGTTTAATGCCCGAGCTAGACCCGTTGCTGGCACAGCCGGATACGAACCAATGCCATATTCGTCAAATCCTGGCATCGCAATGCGACGGTCGTGGTGAACAAACTTCTGATCACTCACGTACACATCACCAATCTCTGCACCTTGGTGCATCCAACCACCAGCGGTTCCTGCAGTTATCAACAAGTCGGGGTTGTAGCGGTCGGCCACAAAATATGTGTTGAGCGCAGCCGCCTCGGTACCGATCGAATCAACACCATGTCTACGGTCGCGTCCGTTAACTGAAATGATGACTCGGCAACCGTTGCGATTCGCCTCAAAAAATTTGAACGGCATCAATGGAATTGCCGGAATCGCTTGCGCGCCAAGTTGAGTCAATATTGGCGAGGCCTCTGAAGCCATAGCCATCACAACTGCAATGCATTTCATGACTTGATCGTAGGTGCTAGTCGTACGTTCGTCGAAGCATGAGGCGCGTCCACAATTGCAAGAGTTGAACCGCGGAGCGAGAAATTGCTGGGACCCGAAAGAACTGCGACTTGCCATGTGGGCGGTGATAGTGGCTTACACCAACTTCAACAAACCGCGCATTGACCCGATTGAAGGCATGCATCATTTCAACGCAGATCACACCAGTCGTCGACTGCAGCCTAAATTTGTCAAGAGTTGACTTTCGCATCAATCGAAAATCGCAATCGGTGTCTCGAACTGGTAGCCGAAAGAGCAAACGAACCGAATGGTGATACACACGACCAATCAAGCGTCGATGAAACGGGTCACCGCGTCCAATTTTGAATCCTTGAATAATGTCCGACGACTCAGTGACCGCACCAATACATCGCGAGATCTCACGAGCGTCATATTGAGCGTCGCCATCGGTGTAGAAAACCCATTGTTTCGTTGAAGCCGCAATTCCTGAGAGCAGTGCGCCACCATAGCCACGATTCACTTCATGGTTAACAATGCGAAGTTCGCTGATCTCTCTTTGGAGCTCTTGCAAAACTTGTAGCGAATTGTCACTTGATCCGTCATTGACAACGATGATTTCAAAATCTGAAACAGCTTTAACTAAAGATTCACGAACATCCCTCACCATCTTGCCGATGGACATGGCATCGTTGTAGCACGGGAAAAAAGCCGACACCGAAGACACCAACGGATTACGCAACGGCATTGTGTTCATTGCGATGACTCTTCCAGAGCCCGACACATTTCATTGATTTCATCATCGGTGACAACCATTCCGACATCACCAATACCGTCCAGATTTTTTGTGGGATAGAACGAATAGGCACCGACTGATCCAGTTAATCCACGGGTCGCTCCATGGCTTTGAGTGCAATCTTCCACAACTTTGCCACCGAGGTTCATCAATCGTTCTATGTTCGCAACTGGACGGCCATACAGATGCACCACAATGACTGCTCGGGTACGTTCGGTCATCGCGGGCAGGATGACTTCATCTCCTTCGCCAATTCCTAAAGCTGCCAAACTGAGTTGTATTGCTGAGGCACCGCTCGATACTGCGACACCATATTTCGTTCCTGCAAATGAGGCGAAAGATTCTTCAAACATTTCGGTCTGTTGAGCCAAGAGAGCATTTCCACTTGTCAAACTTCCTTGAACAACGGCATGAAAAGAATCACTGTTTGAAATCAAACGGCGAGATAGATCAATCAGAGGTACCACGAATGCCTCCGGTAAAAGTCCAAAGTCTGATCAACACCATCGCTGAACGATACTTGTGGAATCCATTTCAGCGATTGATGAGCCTTGGTGTAGTCGCCGCTGAAACCTCCGATATCAATACAGGCAAGATCTAACGAAAGAGCCACGTTTGATCCAATAAAACCAAGCCCACCCGTCACCAAACACGTCGATCCTGCAAACCGACTTAGGGCACCCACGTGTACCTCACTACATTGACCGCCAGAAACAACATTGCACTAGCCGAGGCCACAAAAAAGAGAGTTCGTAGCAACTTGCTCATCCGATCCAGTGAAATCGCGAGCGCAATCAATACAGGCGCAGTGAGCGAGATATAGCGGGCCATTCCTTCAACTCCAAGAATGAGCGAAGGAACTAGCAATACGAATGAAATCAGGTGCCACCAAGTTGGGATTTTCCTCATTGATGGCAGGGCGATCAGCGTAACGATGGCGAATGTTGCCACGTGCAAAACAATTGCTGGTCGTTCCAATGGATGGGCGAAGAAATCAATAATCGTAGTTTCTAACCACGTGTTCTTGGAGTTAACAAAGGCCAGTGCATCGCCCGTTTTGTTCTCACAATAAATCATCCAAATGCTTAAGAAAATCAACGACGGCGCGAGGGCAATAACGATGTTCTTCGCGCTCCGCTGTACAACCCATACTGCTGCCAACACTGCTGGCAAAATCAATATGCCATTTGGTCGACTAGAACTCACGACCAAAAACAACAAACTCACAACCCACCACAAGTGGTCGCTGTTGCTATCTTCCCGCACTCGTGTTTCAATTCGATCAACGACGACTAATAGCCAGATCACACCCGCGACGAACATGCTGTCGCTGTAGGACAGCACTTGTCCGACTGCACCAGGTAAAAGTGCCAAAGTCCAAACTGAATATTTCGCAACCGATTCACCAAAACGAGGTCGAGCCAATTCCCAAATTCCTACAAGAGCAACAAGGGCGCACAGCCATGACACCAAAATCAATGACGGTCCAACTGGTGCCCCCAATCGAGTCAGAAGGTCCGCTGTAAACGGATACAGCGGCGCAAATGGCCACGCTGAACTGACATCCTGCAAGGGACCGTTTGGATAACCGATCGTCATGATGATGCGGTACCAACCACCATCCATATGCGTCAAACCAAAACTGTTAAACCAACGTCCGTCGGCAGTGGGCCACACCACAAGCCCGATACACCCGATGATTCGCGACACCAGCCAAGCAACAATCGGGATTTGCCACACCCGTATCTGAGTGCCGATGGATTGAACTGCAGAGGAAGGTGTGACGTCCACGCAGTCCATGGGCTCTAGTGTAAGAGTTTTATGACGTCATCGTGAGAGAACTGACGTTTCATTCGAAAATGGTGAGTTCAGTAATGGATGCAGATGAATACCGCCGCATGGCCGCAGTTGAGCAGTCGCATTGGTGGTACCGCGCCACACGATCCCTACTTCGACAATTCATAGTGACTGAACTTCAAGAAGTGGGACGCTCGCGTCCCCGTCGCTTTCTCGATGCCGGCTGCGGAACGGGTGCAACTGGTGCGTGGCTATCCGATCTTGGCTCGGTCATTGCTCTCGATTCTGAACCTGAAGCGTTACGTCTTTACGGCGAAACCCATCCCGACGCTCAGTTGATTCACGGCGATATCGCGGCGATGGATCTCCCCGATGATCGTGTTGATGTCGCCCTTTGCGTCACTGTTTTGTACCACGCCGAAGTCATTGATCCCGCAAAAGCAGTTCGTGAAATGGCCCGAGTCGTTCAGCCTGGTGGACTCGTATGCCTCATGGAACCCGGCGTCCGATCACTGCGCCGTAGTCACGATCGCATCACTCATGGTGCCCGCCGCTTTAGTCGGCATGACCTTGAAGATCTTGCTCGACAAGCCAATCTTGACATCGTCCGATCAACAGGTGCTTTCTCATTTCTCATTCCCCCTGCATGGATCAAAGCAAAGTTGGAGAAAAGCGATTCATCAAGCGACTTAGATAACAACACCACTGGCCTATTCGGTCTCTTAGGTTTCTTGGCTTGGTGCGAGCGAAAACTTTTGCAATTGATTTCACTCCCATGGGGACTCAGTGTCTTGGTCATTGCTCGCAAAAGACCGTGAAGCCAAATTCACTTGAGAAAATCACCTGATGAGTTCAAGCCGAGAAGTACGGTAGATCACGCATGGGACTATTCAAGCGCACACCAAAAACTCCGCCGGTAGATCCGGCTGAAGTTGCCGAACTACGCAAGCAACTTGCTCAATTACGCGCCGAATTAGCATCCATCAATGCAGTCGACTCTGAACAATCCCGCCGACTTGAAGAAGTCGACGGCAAGATCATCAGCCTGAACGCGCGCGTGACTCAAGTAGGAACTGAAGTCACGCATCAGTTGGGTGAACTCTCAAGCGACATTGATGCTTTAGGTGAACGTGCCGATACGGCTAATGCCGACCAAGTACGTTTAGCCAACGAGCAAGCTCGCTATCAGATTGCCTTCCGCCAAGACTTGGCCGAAGTTGCCGAATTGATCAACAAAAAACGCTAACTCACTCAGCTACCGAGTTGCGCCAAAGCCTCCGCGATGAGGTCTTGGGCCTCGTCAACTTTGCTCTGATACGTACCAAGATCGCCGTCACGCAAAGCCGCGTCTGCTTCGTCGAACAATATCTGAGCTTCTTCGAGCAATGTGGCTGGGTCTGTAGATGTCGAGCCAGTATCAGTACCGGTGTCAGTACCAGTGTCGGTACCAGTATCAGTTCCGGTGTCGGTACCAGTATCGGTCCCGGTGTCGGTTTCTGAACTGCCCGAATCACCAACAACTTCACCAAGGTCAACATTGGCCTTCGGGAACAAACGATTAATGGCCTCAGTCAATGTGTCGCCGATAACTGCTTCACCGTCGTACCACGCCAAAACTCGACGCACGAAAACTTGTTTTGATCCAGAGTCATCAGGACGCACATACAACGGCTGCACCCAAATCAGGCCTTTCCCAACGGGAACAACTTGCAACTGACCCAGAATGACTCGCGAACCACGCTGGTCAAGAAGAGTAATCACTGGCGAGATATTTGGGTTACTGCCGAGCTCTGCCGAAACCGTTGCGGGTCCAGCTGGCAAAGTTCCCTCGTACTTGTACACCTTCAATTGTCCGTAAGTTTCGGGATCGCTTGATACCACCATGAACGCACGTAGTTCTTTTCGCGTGTCATCAGACGAGAACGGAACAAATGGGCGGATCAAAGAAAAAGTCGGTGCGACCGTTGAGCCCACCGAGTCGGGGTTGTGGAACAACGTGTAATAAGGCTCAAATCGTGCAACATTCGCGTCGGCGACATTGCCCGTGTCGGCTTGCGAAGGTGCAGTGGCATCTGTTGTGATATCGCCCGCAGTTGAAACTGCAACTTCAGGCTCACGTTGTGCAGCTTGCGCCACGCTCCATGCCGAATCACGACTAAAGAATGCATCGGTCTCAGTGAACTGATAGCGACCGTAAAGATTGGTTTGCACCCTGAACAAATCTTCGGGATAACGGAAGTGAGCTCGCAAAGTGGCTGGCACTTGGTCGGCAGAAGTGAAGAGTCCCGGGAATGCTTTTGACCACGCCATCACAATGGGGTCAGTCGGATCAACGGCATACAACACCACCGAACCGTCATAAGCATTAACAACTGCCTTCACACTGTTGCGGACGTAATTGAAGTTGTGCTTCAACCCTGAACCCGCAGTGAGGTTGTCAGTATTTGCTTGCTGGGCGTAGGGATAGCGCGATGTTGTTGTGAATGCATCGATTACCCAAAGAACTTTGCCACCATCAACAACTGGGTATGGATCGGCGTCAAGGTGCAAGAAGGGAGCCACCTTTGCGACGCGATCGCTGACATCGCGAATATCAATGAGACGTGATTCATCAGTAATCAAACTTGAACCAAACAAGTTGAACTCACCGAAATGAATCGCAAAAGCAAGTTTCTTTGCTGCCGAATCAAGGGTGATTCCGCCAGAGCCGTCGTAAGGCGTTGCTTCAGTGTTCGGACACGCTTGTTCAACTTGCTTAGTGTTAACGATTGCGTAACCAGGCTGCTGAGTACCAACATAAAGCTGGGGCTTCTCGGCAGCGATTTCTTGATAAATCGGGCGACCGTCGGAAGTGATTTGCGATGCACTTGCCGAAACCACTCCGCAACCATGGGTATAAATCAAATGCTTTGAAACCCAGGTTTTGTTCGGGATACCGTCCGGGTTAAGTTCGCGCGCCGCAACCATTGTTTGTTGTGACCGACCATCTACTTCGTATCGATCAACGTCTAGATCGTTAATTGAGTAGAACGCAAAAAGTCCTTGGTCAAGCGAGTAGCGATCTCGCATCTCTGAAACATCAAGCAACCGCGCATCACTTAACGGTGCGGTGTCTTGTGCAACCTCAGCATCAGTGACACTGCCAGACTCGAGCGAAATGGTTTCAACTTTGTCAATACCCATCGCCGCACGTGTAGCCGTGACGTTGCGTCCGATGTAGTCATACTCGCGAGTCGTCACGTTTGGTTGCACGACAAAACGCTGAATGACCGCTGGATAGACCGTGCCGGCGACGATCGCCACAACGGCCCACAATGCCATTGACAAAAGCGGTAGTCGCCATCCACCAAATCGAATTCCGGCCAGGAAAAGAGCAGCAACTAGCAAGCTCACCAAAATCAACAAATTGATCGCGGGAAGTTGAGCATTGACATCTGTGTATGTCGCTCCTTGCACAACACCTCGACTCGAAACAGTTAACTCAAAACGCTGTAGCCAATAATCGGCTGCCTTAACCACCGCAAGAATCGCAAACAAAACACTCAGGTGAATGCGCGCGCCTTTAGAAATTCGGTCGCCCGCTGTTTGCACACGAATCGATCCGTTCAAGAAATGCATCACCACAGTCAGAAGAGTGATCATCACCACCGCAGCAAAAGCCCAATCAACCAAGAAGGTCAAGAACGGGAGTCGGAAAACATAGAACCCAACATCTACTCCGAATAGTGGATCGCTCGTTCCGAATGATTGAGAATTTTTGAACAGCAACCAGTCTTGCCACTGCGCCATTGCTGGCAGACCAACTAACAATCCGAACAAAACGGAAACGGCGATACGCAATAAACGTGTACGTCGACCCACGATCATTTTGAACCGCTCAACCACTTCGCGTTCGGGTCCACTAGGAAGTTCTTTCGGCGACAGCCGCTCGGCCAACGTCAAGCTAATGAACGAGACAATCGCGAATGCGACGCTGAAAACCGCACCGAGGAAAACCTTGGACTGAATGCTGGTCCAAAAAACGCTTCCCCGCTCGACCGACCGGAACCACAACAAGTCGACGTAGAAGTTCGCCACTGTGCGCGCCGATAAAAACAAAATCAGAACTAGCGCCGCAACAATAAAGAGGGCGATTCGCCCCTTTGAAACCCAGGCGGGTCGATTGGGGTTTCTGGGTCGGCGCGGGCTACGGGGCAGGTCCGAAGAAGGTTTCACAGACTGAGACTAGTTGTGTTACTGAACAAGTGCACAGCGGCACCCAGCATGCGCTGGCGCATGAGTGTGCCCCGTGGGGAAAGCATCACCGGCAACCACAAATCCTGCAAGAGAGTTATCTTCCGCGTCCGCACAGGCGGGACCATTCGGATCGACCTTCCAGCAAACTTTCGTACCAGGGGTCAGCGCAGCAAAGGCACCGCGCCCAAATGAAGTCTGCGCAATGTTGTCAACCTGAGTGTCAACATGCTGATTCTTCCACTCGCGATAAACCACACGAACAAGCGAAGTGAGTTCGGCGTTATCACCTGATGCTTGTGAAATGCTGCGACTTAAACGTTCACGCAAAGGTACGACCACCGTTGCGATGACGTATTCATTGATTGCTGCCATTTGAGTCGCGACCATTTTCTGAAGTTCTTTATCAGAGGCATCAGACAAAGACTTTGCGCCAGCCAACGCCCCCGCCTTCAAGGAAGCCTCAAGCGCTTCGATCATGCGCGCTGAATGTTCGGCTTTGGGACCAACAATTGCGTCAAGCGTTTTCACCGAAAGTTTCCCACGCAAAATATCAAGAACTTCATTTTGTTCATCAGCAAGAACTCGCTTCAACTTACGCGACATTGCAGCAATCACGGGAGCCAAAGCAGCATCTCGAAGTTCAAACGGGGTTGCAACCGCAACCTCTTCAACTTCTGGCACCACAACGGTTTCTACGATTGGTTCAACAACTTTGTCAACCGCCTTCTTTTTCGGCTCAGTCTTTTTTACTTGAGTCGTTGCGACTTCTTTGGCAATCGACTCGGCGCCAGAACGGCGCAACTTGGCAAAGATGTCATCAGCTGGCGGTACAACTACCTTGGCTTTTTGTTCAACGATGACAAGCGGAGGGTCATTCTCATCATCTTCGTCATCGTCTAGCTCACTATCAATGTCAACAGTATTTTCAACAACTGCTGGTGTTTCTTGACGGGCAAATAGCGGTACAACATTCGAAACGGGTGCTTCAACAACCAGTTCGACGACTGGTGCGATGGGGGCATCGTCTTCAATCACTGAAATGTCGGTGACTGCTGGAACGTCAACAACTACTTCTTCAACAATGATTTGTTCAGTGACTGGCTGTTCATTGACTGCTAGTTCAGTGATGACAACGTCTTCAATCAAGGCAGAGCGGTCAATCACCACTTCGGCAGCCATCACTGCAACATCTTCGTCCTGATCGTACGGGGCAAAGGCCGGCGCTGATGAAACTGCGGGACGCACTGCTTCACGGGCTTCAATTTCATCGGCCTGAACAATGATGGGAATCGGACCAGTAGTCGGGGCCAGATTGACAAATTCGCTTGGTTCTTCTGCGACATCATCAAGTTCGCGCAACACATCTTCGGTTGCAATGCGTGCACGATCAAATACCTGCACAATGCGGTCACGGCCGTGCATCAAATCTTCAATTTGTTCACGTGCCAATTCACGACGGCGTGCAACGTCGGCCAAAACACGTTCACGATAAGCACGTGCTTCATTCACCATGTCACGACCCTGTTGCTTAGCCATCAAGATCTCGGCTTCAGCATCTGACGTGGCATCTTGCCGAACACGAGCTGCTTCAAGTTCGGCATCTTCCCGAATTCGAGCGGCCTCGTCGGTGGCTTCGCGCACAAGTCGCGTTGCAGTTTCTTCTGACCGAACCTTGATCTTGCCGGCTGCTTCGCGAGCGGCCTGAACAATGCGTGCAGTTTCTTCGCCCAGAAGTTCAGTGATCGTTTCTTCATTCAGTTCGATCGGCGGTGCTGGTACGGCTTGTTGAGAATTCAGTAGTTCGCGCTCAAGGAAAGTGATGCGTTCTTGCTGCCGCGAGAGTTCAGCCGAAACCATCCGCAAAAAGTCGCGAACTTCGTTTTGGTCAAAACCACGGCGAGACGAGGGGAAGGTGGCGCCGGCAACGGCGGTTGGCGACGAGGGGTCGGGTCGCGAAAAAGAGATAGCCATTTAGGAGAGAGTACGAAATATCTGTGGATAAAGGGTGGCAATCAGGGGTTTTACCCAAAATGCTTGTCACTTCACCCCTGCTTGACTGGCGAGATGCCGGGCTCCCCGCCGTACTTCACGAGCGCCTCTAAGGCCTCTCCCAGTGTTGCGACCGGCACGATTTTGACCGCATTGCCCACTGCGGCTTGAGCAGCGGCAATGTCATCGGGACCTTGCGCAGTAGGAACCAAGAATATTTCGGCTCCAGATTTTTTGACCGCAATCGATTTTTGCACCAAAGCACCAATGGCCCCCACTGACCCATCGTCTTGAATCGTCCCCGTCACTGCCACTCCTTGAGAAGGGACGAGTTCGCCTTTGGTCAAACTGTCAATTAGGGCCACGGTGAACGACAAGCCCGCCGAAGGGCCACCAATGTCATCGGTATCAAAATTGACATTGAAAGGTAACTGCACAGTTCTTGTATCGCGAGCGCTGAAGCCAATGAGCGTCCGGGAGGCATCGTCCGGACTCTGAATCAGCTCAACATCAACACTTTTGGTTGTGCCTGGTCCGTTGTTGGTCAGCGGGGTCACCTCAAGGGTGGCGATATCGCCTGCTTGAGCATTTTTGAGCGCTTCGGACAGCTTTGATATGACATCAACCTCGATCGGACCGTCCCCAACGTCAATTGAAGTGATCACATCTCCCACCGCAAGAACCTTGCACGCCCGTTGCGAAGGAGCCTCTTCTGGACACACTGAGGGGTCAAAACCTGCTACTTGAGCAGGGCCTTCTTGAAAAGTTGTGTCAAAACCAAGGTACGACAAGGCCACATATGCCGCGATCTCCTTGGCATTGGCCATGGCCCCAAGTTGAATTTCTCGACTTTGGGTGGGATTACAGTCACCGAAACGCTCTTCGCACGTGAGGACATTCACAAATGGGTCAACCCAGCCCATAAATGCTTGTAACGGATTCAGTTCAGTTCCTAATGCCGTCACAAAACGGACTCCGCGCTCGGGCGGATACACAACCACCTGGTCACCCGCAACGCTCAGCCGCGATCCCACGAATTCAGCCCGTCCTGGCGCTGTTTCGTACCTCTGCATGGGCCAGACCATGGCAACAAGAACGGTCACTATCAAGATAAACGCGATGGTCACAAACGGGATTGCGACAACTTGAGCGCGTAACGACGGTGGAACGACCCGTTGGGCGACTACCTTTTCTGTCTGCGTGTCACTCACTGAAATCTCCACCCGCCTAGGCATCATTGCCGGCTTAGCCATGTTGGCACTTCTTGTCATCGGGTGGCGCAAGCCTGCCAGAAATTTTCCGCATCCGCCACGCGCCGAACAGCAGTCTCGACAATCTGATCAACGACAGTCTGCTCAACGACTTTTGGATGAATCAAACCCCTTGAACACCGCTGCACCTGATCTCTCCGAAACGATCGCGCGAAAGGTTTTAGATGCCACGGGGCTCGGAGCAATCGCTTTAGTTGGCGGAATTGTGGCGGCCATTGTGATCGCCACCGCTTTGTCCTTCATCGTTACGAATGTCATTTCAAGACTGTGAGCGCTTCCGACAGTCCCGAAATCGCCGAACTGCGTCGAGCGATTGTCATCGCTGGGCATAGCGGAGATGTTGATCTAATCACCAAGTCACTCATGCACGAACATGGTTCTATTCGTGAGACCGCGCTTGGCGCAATGGCACGCATTGATCAATTAAATGTTAAAGTTCTTGAGACTTTTTCGCAGGATGTTGATTCACGGGTCCGCATTCGCGTAGCTGAACTTGCAGCACTATTTCCTGCTTTTGATTTAGTCCCCTCGCTTCAAGATGCCGATCATCAGGTCGTTGAAATGGCGGCCTGGGCGTGTGGCGAACATGAAAGTGGGCGCCCCGAAATCATCAACGAATTAACCCGACTCGTCCTTCATCACGATGATGCGTTAGTTCGCGAAGCCGCAGTCGCGGCCCTCGGGGCAATCGGTGATGAGTCAGGTCTTCCCGCCATCTTGAGTGCGTGCCAAGACAAACCCGCAATCCGCCGACGTGCAGTGCTGGCTTTGGCGCCCTTTGATTCGCCCGAAGTTGAGACTGCACTCAAAGCCGCCCTCGAAGACCGAGACTGGCAAGTACGTCAAGCCGCCGAAGACCTACTGGGTTGACTCGCAACCGCCCCTTTAAATTTATGTACCACATGATCGTGGTACATTCAAAATATGAATCAGTCAGCAGCACTCGACCAAATCGCTTCATTGCTCCTTGCCGATCAAACCCAGACGGTGAACACTTCAATGCGAATTCCGGTCAATCTGCGCAACGCTGCCATGATCGCGACCGACGAACTGAACTTGGCGCCAAGTACCACCACTCTCACGGTTGACGGCTTACGCCAACAGTTGCGAGCACTATTAATCCGAGGTGCGCTCGACGAGCACTACACCAACTATCCAGATTCACGTCCCTCGTTGACAGAACTCGCGCAAGCTGAAGCAGACCTCACAAATCATCGTTTACGAGATCAGCCTGACGTCATCGCCCAAGCCGCTCAAGACATTGTCAGCGTTCAACAACATCCCTCCCCAACTGATGTTCTTGTCTGGGCCGATGCGCAGAGCTTTTTTCAGACGCGCTCATGAAGAACTTTGTTAAGCCAGCGAGCATCATCGTTTTAGACAACGAAGCGATTCAAGCACTGAGTAATCAAGCCCATACGAAACACCGTCGTCTGTTGGCTCTCATTGAGAGATACCGGCAACACCTCGAACAAGGTTCACGCGTGTCACTCATTGTCCCAACGACCGTTCGTGTTGAAGCAATCATCAATCGAGAAGAGCCGAAAGCATCATTCGTGAACCGCATCGTCAACCAAGATCATGTACTTGACTCAACGTACGCCGACCGAGCGGCTGAACTTCGCAATGAATTTTCATTTCTTTCAGTCGCCGATGCTCATATCGCAGCAATCGCGACTTTGTCGGATGCCGAAGTCGTCATCATCACAAGTGACGTCAAGGATTTTAGAAACAGCCTGTCCAAAGAAAACGTCAACATCGTTCACATCTAGGCAAACAACTAAACACCCTGAAGAATCAACAGAATTCCGAATACGACAAAAAGTATTGAGGCACCGTAACGAATTGTCTTTTCAGGCAGACGCGAACCTAAGTGATAGCCAACCAAAATCGCCAGTGCATCGGCGGCCACCATGCCCAGCGTCGATCCCAACCACGTACCAAAGGCACCTTCTTTGGTCGCCAACGTGATGGTCGCCAACATCGTCTTGTCGCCTAATTCTGCAAGAAAGAACGCGATGCTGGCTGCGACCACCGCGTTGCGCGTGTTCTTTTGCGCAGCTTGAGATTCTTCTTCGGTTAACTCATCACCGCGCCAGGTCCAGGCTGCAAACACTAAGAAGGCGATACCAGCGACGATCGCAATCGTGTCAGTGGGGATACGCGCGCCAACTACCGCACCGATTCCTACGCTGATCGCGTGCGTCACCGCAGTTGCGATGGTAATTCCCAGCAACACCGGCCACGGTTTGTACCTAGCCGCGAAGGCCATCGCCATCAGTTGGCTCTTGTCGCCCAACTCGGCAACGAAGATGACGCCGAAGCTTAAGAAGAAGGCCGACCACATATGTGGCGACACTAACTCAATGTCAGTAGATCAACCCAAAATTCATCAGGGACAGCTTGAAAAGCAAAAGCGATGTCCTCGCTTATTTCACTTGATGTTCGAGCACCAATCACTATTGATGAAACAGCGGGGTGCCGTAGTCCGAACTGCACGGCTACCTGTGGCAGCGAAACCCCATGAGATTGTGCGAGCACAGAAATAGCTTGTGCTTTCTCAAGGATCCCGGGCGTGGCTTCAACGTAGTCAAAGGTTTTGTTCTTTGCTGGATTAGCAAGAAGGCCACTATTGAAAATTCCGCCAAGTACAACTCCAATATTTGCTTCACTGCAGAGGTGCAACAATTCGCTTGACGATGCGTTGTCAAGCACCGTGTATCGCCCCGCTAGCAGCAAACAGTCAAGATCAACCTCTTGAACAAAACGAACGAGCGCGCTTGTCTGGTTCATGCCACAGCCGACCGCTTTGATCACGCCTTCATCTCGCAATTTCACAAGAGTAGGAAAGGCTTCGCTGATAGCCCAATCTTCATGGTCATCTGGATCATGAACATGAACAACATCGAGATAATCAACGTTAAGACGCTTCAGACTTTCATCAATTGAGGTCAGCACCGCATCACGGCTGTAATCAAAAATGGGCTCAAGGTTTGGAACATTTCTAAAAATCGAAGGTGAGATCTGTTCGATTGGATCTCGCAAAAGTCGCCCTACTTTGCTTGCCAACACATATTCGTCGCGTGGATATTTTGCCAACGCCCTACCCAAGCGAATCTCTGACAACCCGTGACCGTACAGCGGCGCAGTATCAAAGAATCGAACTCCACCTTCCCATGCAGTATCAACTGTGGCTTGAACATCTTCGTCGGATACTTCTGTGAACAGATTTCCAAAGGGGGCACATCCAAGCCCAATTCGTGTCACCGAAGGTCCATGTTGCCCAAGTTGTCGTGTCTCGATGCTCACGAACTAGTCACGCCACTCAGCGCCGTTTGGGTAACTCAACATTTCAATTGACTCTTGCTTCATTTCAATTGAGTAACCCGGGGCTTGAGGTAATAGATAGTGACCGTTTCGCATTTGGATGGGATCAACGAAATGTTCATGCAGATGTGAGGCGTATTCAGTGGTTCGGTCTTCAAGCGATGCACTAACACTTAGATAGTCAATGATTGAAATGTGCTGTACGTATTCGCATAAACCAAGTCCACCTGCATGAGGACAGACTGGAATGTTTCTCGCAGCAGCCAAGAGTAAAACTGCTAGCACCTCATTAAGTCCACCCAAACGACATGCGTCAATTTGCGCGTAGTCAATCGCCTCGGCTTGGAGGAGTTGTTTGAAAATCAAACGATTAGCGGCGTGTTCTCCCGTCGCAACTCCAATGGGCTTCACGCCTCGCCTGATGGCAGCATGTCCCAAGATGTCATCAGGGTGAGTTGGCTCTTCGATCCAGCGCAGACCGTAGGGCTGCAATTGATGACTCCACTCAATTGCTTGATTGACATCCCAAACCTGATTCGCGTCCGCCATCAGTTGACGACCATCACCGATTTCTTCTCGCATCACTTCACAGCGGCGCATATCTGATGCCACATCAATACCCACTTTGGTCTTAAAACTGTTCCAACCATCGGCGATTGAACTTCGACAAAGGTCGCGCACCTTCTCTTCGGGATATCCAAGCCACCCAGCCGATGTGATGTACGCCGGGTATCCATTTTCTTCTAGATGCGCTAGTCGCTGTTTCTGACCAACTCGAGCCTTCGTCAGTATGTCTAATGCGCGCACTTCATCTACCTCGTCGCGCAGGTATCGAAAATCGATGCAGTCAACGAATTGGGCTGGTTCCATATCAGAAACCAATTTCCAAACCGGAACACCGCTTTCTTTGGCCCATAGATCCCAAACTGCATTGACAAGCGCGGCTGTTGCCAAATGAATAACGCCTTTATCTGGACCAAGCCATCGAAGTTGCGAATGGTTCGTCACCTGTCGCCAAAACGCACCCATATTGTCAACGATGTCCGACAGATTGCGACCCACCACCAACGTCGACAATGCTTCGATCGCGGCACAACACAGCTCGTTGCCCTGGCCAATCGTGAATGTCATCCCATGGCCTTGATGAAGGCCATCGGTATGCAAGATCACATACGCAGCCGAGTAGTCAGGATCGGGGTGATTGGCATCTGAACCTGCCAATGTCCGCGAAGTACGGGCTCGAAGGTCATGAGTTGAGGCTGACAGGATGCGGGTCATTACCGCCAACCATAACAATTGCCGTCTATATGGACAATACTTAGATCACTCGCTCGTTTCGGTGGCGACTAGGGAGGCATCATGACGCAGCGCATTGTCGTAATAACGGGTTCGGCGGGAGGCATCGGCACCGCTATGAGTAACCGCTTTGCCAAAGATGGAGACATCGTTGTTGGGCTGGACCTCGCTCATGGCTTTGACCTCACTCAACCACAACATTGCCACGATGCAATTGACAAAGTCATCGCCGAGCATGGTCGCATCGATGTGCTGTGCAACAACGCTGGTATTAGCAGCGTTGGTGACGTGGTTGATTCAACTCTCGACGACTGGCAGCGTGTTTTCGCAGTCAATGTTTTCGGTATTGCCAATATGTCGCGAGCAGTTCTCCCCCACATGCGCACACAAGGATCTGGGTTCATCGTCAATACCTGTTCAATTGCCGCAACTGTTGGTCTCGTTGAGCGAGCCGTGTACTCAGCTTCCAAAGGCGCCGTCCTTTCTCTCACTAAGGCCATGGCTGCAGATGAAATCGCACACAACATTCGAGTTAATTGCGTTTCTCCAGGCACTGTCTCAAGCCCGTGGGTCGAACGACTCGTTGCGACAACGCCAGATCCAAGTCAAACAATGGAGTCATTACGCAAGCGTCAACCAATGGGTCGCCTTGTTGAATGCGAAGAAGTTGCTGAAGCGGTTTTCTATTTGGCTTCGCCGAGTAATTTCACAACTGGCATGGAACTGCTCATTGACGGCGGAATTTCCGGCGTGCGAATTGTTCAATAGGTAAATACATGACTTTGCGCATTGCACTAGTTGGTGGCCCAATGTATGACCACCTCTATTCAGTTTTTGATGAGTACGACGTTGAAGTGATTGTTCACGATGATCATCCAACTTTGAATCGCAAAGTTGCAGAAATGCTTGAAGCCGGCCAACGAATTGATCTTGTATCGACACATTCGAAATATGCTCCTTCGCAGGCAAATTGGTTGCAACCACTTGATTCGCTCATGGGTAAGTCGTCAATTGAGCAACTCGCCCCACTTGCAGTTGATCTTTGCCGTTATCGCCAACAACTCTTAACGATTCCGCGACTCATTGATGTACGCATTACCTGGCTTCGTTCAGACCGAGTCGCATTGGTGCCAATTACTTGGGATGACCTCATTAACAGTCCAGTTAAGTTCGGTTTTCCTGGAAAAGAATCGGGACTCTTCGGAACCTTCTATGAAATGGTTGTCGGCGCAGGTGGTCGTATTTTTGATGACGAAGAACGACCTTGTTTCAATTCTGATGAATCAATTCAAGCCATTGAGATGTTGAATGCACTCGCCCAGAAAACTTCTGCCGATTTGCCTAACTGGCACTATGACCAAGTTGATCAGGCACTTCTGAATGGGACGACCGATGCGTCGGGAGCATGGCCGGGCGCATGGGGCTCAATCAATTCATCTGATTTGGCTCCAGTTCTACGCCCTCATCGCTATCCATCGGGGGCAAAGCGTTGGGTCAGTTACGCAGGTTGTCACTCATGGGGAATTCCAACAACATGCGCAGACCTTGATGGGGCAACAGCCCTACTCCACCGTCTGACATCAATTGAAGTTCATAGCCTCGATGCAAGTGGCGGAAACATGTGCGCCAACGTTGAAGCACTTGCACAAGTGACTCCAGTCAATGACATAGATCAACAGCGTTTAGCCATCACTCGTGAAACAATCAATCAAGCGATGATCACATATCCATCCCACGTTCGCTTCCCCGAAGTTGAAGATGCCGGTTGGATGTTGATTAACGAAACTCTCCGTGGCCAGCGATCACCACAAGATGCTGTTCAAACATTGCAACAGGTGGCCATGAAAGTTTTTACCACCGACAGAAGTTAATTCACGAAGGGCAACACACGTTGCCGCCTGATTCTTGCTGACGACCTAGCGAAAGATTGGCGAACTGCTCAACATCAGAATGCTTGACGTAAAATTCCCATTTATGTCCGTCCACTCCGTCAACCCAAGTTTCAGTTTTTTCCGCAAAACAACATTGGGTGTCGTCTATTCCGGTTGTCTCTAAGCCGGCAGCTCGCAAACGCTTATCGGCTTCAACCACCTCTTCGGCCGTGTCGGTCTCGACTCCTAGATGATTGATCGTGCCGTGTTCGCCACCTTTTTCAAAAATGACCAACTTCAGCGGCGGATCAACAATCGCCCAATTTGCATACCCTGGCTTCACTTTCAAGGGTTCGGTATTAAAGAGTTTTGTGTAGAAGTCAATGGCTTCTTCTAGGTTGTCAACGTTGAGGGCGAGTTGTAAACGCATACTCCATTGATAGCACCCACAGAAGTCGTGGCATACTGCCTTATGACCTTTCTTCAGTCTGATACCGAAGTTGTACGGGCTTATCTTGAGTTTCGTACACGAGTCGTGGGCCTGATTCGTGAGATCCCCGAATCGCAAGCGTCTTTGTCAGTTCCGCTTTGCCCAGATTGGGAAGTCAGCGGTTTGATTTCGCACATCGTCGGAGTCCCTGAGGACATCTTGGCGGCTCGGATGGAAGGCGTGACAACCGAAGCCTGGACTCAGGCCCAAGTTGATCGCCATGAAGGTGAATCACTTTCCCAACTCGCCGACGCTCTGCTCGCCACGGCGACCGAATTTGATGTTCTACTGCCCCACATCCCGTGTCCTATTAATTCGCAAATGATGATGGACGCAGTCACCCACGAACACGACTTGCGCCATGCGGTTGGACGGGCCGGTGCACAAGATTCTTTGGCAGTCAATGTTGCCCTCGGCTGGCTTCTCAATATGGTCGAAGGAAAAGCCCCGGGCCAAGCCCAAGAACTCATTGATTCGGGAGTCGCGCGTTTTGAGCTGATGCGCAGTCTGACTGGTCGCAGGTCCGTCGAACAAATGAAACAACTTGGTTTAGATGGTGAACAAATCAAGTTACTTCTCCAAGGAACTCCTTTGCGCGTGCCAACCACCGCTATCGAAATCTAAACCTGTGATTCTGGTGCAGATTTGTTGCGAATTATGCAACGATTCTGCACCAGAATCACGATGGTTCGTTATTGTTTATAGGTATTCCAAGGGGGACATATGAACGGCAAAGCAACGTTTACTCGATTTGAAGATTCAACGAAAGCCGAGTGGGACGAAATCATGCAGTGCATGAAACACACCCAGTCTCTTGTTCCTGATCGCATACTTGAACAACTGCGTCATCTCGCAAGTGATGACGGTGGTTTTCCGGTGTCACGTCTTGAGCACTCGCTGCAAACTGCAACACGAGCCCTGCGCGGCGGAGAAAATGACGAGTACGTTGCCTGTGCTCTCATCCACGACATCGGTGACACTCTGTCGCCATACAACCACCCGGCAATCGCCTCTGCAATCGTCAAGCCATTCGTGAGCGAAGCGAACCACTGGATGGTTGAACACCACGGCATTTTCCAGGGCTACTACTTCTGGCATCACCTTGGCCTCGATCGCAATACTCGCGATGCATTCCGCGATAATCCGCATTACGAATACACCGAAGAGTTTTGCGCCAAGTACGACCAGGTGGCCTTTGACCCCGAGTACAAAAGCGAGTCACTGGAGTTCTTTGAACCCCTAATCAGAGCAACTTTCTCAGGGCGGTAAATACAAATGACGATTAGTCAATAATTGACTAATTGGACAATCCACAGATAACTTGAACCCATGTTCGGCCGCCGAGTGTTCATCGTTGCTCTGGTTCCGCTGATCTTCTTAGCGGCATGCTCTTCAACATCGGAATCACGACAACAGACCACTCTCAATGTCTATACGGCATCGTCACTTGCTGCGCCGTTTGCCTACGCCGGCCTTGCTTACGAAAAAGAACATCCTGGTGTGAAGGTGCAGTTCAATCTGGGAGCTTCTTCCGATTTGGCACGCTTTATACAAGAAGGTGCACCAGCGGATGTATTCGCGTCGGCAGATATCACGAATATGAACAAAGTTGAGTCACAGGATTTACTTGACTCACAGTCTTTCATTTTCGCAACTACCTATCTCGAGATCATTGTCGAAAAAGGCAATCCTCTCAACATCTCATCACTACAAGACCTCACTGATCCTGATCTGATTTTTGTCACCACCAATCCTGAAGTTCCGATCGGCAAGTACACCACTACGGTATTAAAGAAAGCCGGCGTCGCAATCACCCCAGATTCATTTGAAAGCAACGTCAAAGGAATCATGCTGAAGGTGGCAAGTGGCGAAGCTGATGCCGGAATCGTGTATCACTCTGAAGTCATCGCATCCGATGGTCAAGTTCAGGGAGTCAAAATTCCGACTGAATTCAACATCGAGGCTGAATTTCCAATCGGCATCATTAAGAATTCTGCAAATAAGAAAGAGGCACAAGGGTTTATTGATTACTTGTTGTCACCTGAAGGTCAGTCACTTCTCACCCAATATGGTTTTCAAACTCCATGAGACAATCACCGCGTCATCGCCAAAAACTTCCTTGGCCGATCTTGGCAATTGCATTGTTGGCGGTTGCTTTCATACTTTCGCCATTTATCGGTTTGTTATGGCGCACCCCCTGGAGCAAATTCACTGACATCGTTGTGAAGCAAGAAATTCAAGACGCTTTATGGTTGTCATTGAAGACATCGTTGATGACGGCAATCCTCTGCGTCATCTTCGGTGTTCCACTCGCATGGCTCTTGGCACGTGTGAACTTTCCTGGGCGCCGATTCATTCGAGCCTTGATGACTCTGTCAATGGTTCTTCCTCCTGTTGTTGGTGGCATCGCACTGCTCTATACATTCGGTCGACGTGGCCTCTTCGGCCAATACCTCGATAGTTGGTTCGGTATTCGCTTACCCTTCACAACTACTGCTGTCGTCATGGCGCAATGTTTTGTCGCGATGCCCTTTTTGGTCCTCTCAGTTGAAGCTGGCTTACGTCAACTTGACTCTCGATTTGAAGACGTCGCCCGAACCCTTGGAGGTTCACGGTGGTATGTGTTTCGTCGGGTCACCCTGCCCAGTATCAAACCAAGTCTCATTGCTGGTCTGGTGCTCGCTTGGGCGCGGGCGCTCGGAGAATTCGGAGCCACCATCACTTTCGCCGGCAACTTGCCGGGCATGACGCAGACAATGCCACTTGCCACGTACGCCGCACTTGATTCAAATCCTGAATCAGCCCTGATTCTTTCTCTCGTCATGGTCGCGGTTGCTTTTTCAATTCTGATTGCTCTTCGAGATCGATGGCTGGGCCGCGCAGATCAGGGGCCTCCGCTATGACTCTTGATACGCGCTTCGCTCTCACGCGTGGCACTTTTGAACTCAACGTTGATCTCTCATTCAATGAGGGTGAAGTTGTGGCAGTCATGGGGCCCAATGGCTCAGGCAAATCAACTTTTCTTCATGCCATCGCTGGCTTACTCCCTGTGACCACTGGATCTTTAGTCCTCGACAACCAAACATTGGACGAAGCAACGAGAGAAGTTTTCATAGATCCGACTCAACGACCGGTCGGCATTGTCTTTCAGGGCGGGCTTCTTTTTGAGACCATGACAATTCTCGAGAACATCATTTTCGGACTGCGCGCTCGCAAGATCAAGCGAACAGAAGCAACGACTCAGGCCCAACCGTTGATTAATCAATTTGGACTGGCTGAACTTCTTGAGCGCCATCCACGCGAACTCAGTGGTGGGCAAGCGCAACGAGTCGCTATTGCGCGGGCTTTAATCACCGCCCCCAAGGTCTTATTGCTTGATGAACCAATGTCTGGTCTTGACACCACAACTCGACAACTCGTGCGTGCCGAGTTTCGCGAAGTGCTCGCTGGCTTTGCTGGATATCGAATTCTGGTGACCCACGATGTAGACGACGCGCTTGCAATGGCTGATCGAATCATTGAACTTGACCAAGGAAGAGTTATTTGGGACGGGCCCACATCTGAGCACCGAGGAAAGTTATGAGTCGCCAAGCTCGCGAGTCTCATGATCTACTCCTTGGCGAATGGGCATGTCTCGGCTTGCTGTACAAAAAGCCATCGCATGGTTTTGCCATCGCTGCCCGACTCAAGCCTGGATCAGATATTGGTCGTATTTGGTCATTGACTCGACCACTCACCTACCGTGCGCTTGAACAACTGCAGATACATGGCTACGTCGAAGAATCAGGAGAAGAAGCAGGTCTGGCTGGTGGCAATCGCACACTTCTCACGATTACGAAACCAGGTCGCGCAATTTTTCGAACATGGATCAACACGCCTGTTGTTCATTTGCGAGACATGAGAAGCGAACTGCTTCTCAAACTCGTATTAGCTGAAGAATGCGGAATTGATATTGCGGACATGTTGAAGACTCAACGGAAAAACACTAAAACCCTGCAACGCAATATTCAGAGCAGTATTAACGAAAACGGGGAAAACGATGTGGTCTTGGTGTGGCGTCGCGAAATCGCCGAAGCAACCTTGCGCTTTATTGACTCAATCAAGTAGTCAGCCCCGATAGGGACGAATACCACCAACCGGAACTGTTCCGAGTCGGCCTCGCTGATAGTCATCAAATGCTTGACGAATTTCGTCTTCGGTATTCATGACGAACGGACCATAAGCGACGATCGGTTCACCAATCGGTTGTCCACCAAGTAGCAGAACATCGAGCGAAGATTCATCGTCGGCCTGCAACGAAATTGAGTCTCCACTTCCGTACACCGCCAACTGTCCTACATGAAATGGTCGACGTTCATCACTGACCGAACCCGAACCGGCAAGTGCGTAGGCCAAAGCATTGAAAGCTGGATTCCACGGCAACTCAACGCGTGCTCCCGCCGCCAGGGTCACATGTGACACAACGATAGGGGTATGAGTTGACCCAGGTCCATGGAATTCGCCCAAATCGCCCGCAATCAAACGAATCAGTGCACCACCGTCGGGCGACGACAACAACGTCACTAGATCGGCTTCAAGATTTTGATAAGCCGGCGAAATCATTTTCTTGTGACTCGGGAGATTCACCCATAACTGGACACCATGAAAGAGTCCCCCAGAGATCACCAATTTTTCTGGTGGAGTTTCAATGTGCAAAATGCCTCCACCAGCCGTCATCCATTGCGTTGCACCGTCAGCGATAACTCCACCTCCGCCATGTGAATCTTGGTGTACGAAAATTCCGTCCATGATGTACGTGACAGTTTCGAAACCACGATGTGGATGCCAATCGGTTCCACGTGGTTCATACGGGGCGTAATTGACTTCGCCCATTTGGTCCATGTGAATAAACGGATCAAGAATCTCGCGGCTCACACCTGCGAAAGCTCGTCGAACTGGAAAGCCTTCGCCTTCGTGCCCACTCGGAGCGGTGGTCACCGACAAAACTGGGCGGGAGTGACCTCCAAGCGGAGCGTTGATACGGGGCAGTGTCAATGTGTCGGCGGTAATTGCGGGCATGACATATTAAACACTTGCGAGCGCAACAAAATTGTGACCCTGATCAAAACAATTTTGGTCTCTCGTCACTTGATTAGGGTCCAAAGTCAATCCACCACTCAAAATGAACGCCGTAACTTCGCCTCATGGCTTTTCTTTACCCTGCTGGTACTCGACTGAGTGGCAAAGTGGCTCTCATTTCTGGTGGGTCACGTGGTCTCGGCGAAAGCCACGCACGGGCCTTGATTGCACAGGGAGCAAGAGTTGTCGTTGCCGACATCTTGGACGATGACGGTCAAGCGTTAGTTGCAGAACTCGGCGAGGCGAGCCGCTATATCCACCTGGATGTGACGAGTCGTACCGAATGGGCCAAAGCGGTCGCATTTACACTTCAAGAATTTGGAGCTCTCAACGTGCTCATAAACAATGCGGGAATCGCCCACTTTTCGCCCATCGGCGAATACAAGCCCGAACAATGGGACACCATGATTGCCATCAACCTCACTGGCGTTTTTAACGGCGTTGATGCATCACTTCAAGCGTTGAAGGCGAGCGCACCCAGTTCAATCATCAATGTGTCGTCAATTGCTGGGCTTCGTGGCTATAGCGGTCTTGTCGGATATAACGCAGCAAAATTCGGAGTCACTGGCCTCACGAAGTCGGTCGCCTTAGATGTCGCGCAATTTGGTATTCGATGCAATTCCATTCACCCCGGCGTTATTAATACACCGATGACATCAAACGTGGGCACCCGCCGAAAGCATGTTGCCATGGAACGAACTGGTCGACCCGAAGAACTTTCAAGTTTGGTGGTCTATTTAGCCAGCGATGAAGCCAGTTTTTGTACCGGGGCAGAATTCATTTGTGATGGAGGCGAGTCTGCTGGCCTCGCCCCTAACGCTTTCGTTGAGTGACGTCGCCTATCGTGTAACAGTGCCTCTGTCAGCCCAGCAAAATCCTCTTCGTCGAATCGTTAATCAACTCGGGGCCACTGATCGCAAAGTAGCGAGTGGGCGCGAATTCATCATCTTGCTCACATGTCTGATGGCAAGCGCGGCCTTATCAATTGACCTCATGCTTCCGGCATTCCCCGAGATGCGCCAGGAATTCGGCATGTCGCCCGACTCAACAAAGGTGAGTTGGGTCGTCACTTCATACTTTTTAGGTCTTGCTGTTGGGCCGTGGCTCTACGGACCGGCATCTGATCGTTACGGACGACGTGCTCCCCTCTTCGCTGGCTTAACTCTGTTTATTGTCGGTGCATTATTGGCAAGCGTGGCTCCTTCGTGGGGCTGGGTCATTGCCGCGCGATTTATCTGGGGCCTTGGAACCGCAGCACCACGCGCGCTGAGCACCGCCATGATCCGCGACCGTTATGAAGGAACAGCAATGGCGCAGTTGATGTCGCGCATGGTTGCAGTTTTCTTACTCGTACCAATTCTTGCCCCAAGTGTTGGTGCTGGCTTGATCAAGATCGCACCATGGCGCATCGTCTTTTGGGTGCCCGCTGGTGTCGCACTCATATTGATGATCTGGTCGCGACGACTGCCAGAAACTTTGGCTGTCGATAAGCGTCGTCCATTCACCTGGAGTGCGGTCGGCGAAGCTGGACGTGAAGTAATGACTCATCGCGCCACATTGAGCTTCATCATTGCGATGACTTTCCTTTTCGCGGTGATGACGACATACCTCTCTGGTTCAGAGGTGATTGTTGAAGATGTCTACGGATATGGCTCATGGTTCCCGCTTATTTTCGGCACCTTGGCGGTTTTGCTCGCAATTAACTCGCTGAATAATGCGCGCATCGTGCAACGGATGGGCATCAACAAACTCGTGCGGCAAAGCTCGCTGATTGCGGTCGGCACTTCTGTTCTATTGCTCATCGTTTCATTTACTAATCACGGCCGCCCGAACTTTTGGTTGTTCTTCATTGCGCTCGCCCTTGTGATACCAATCGCCCAAGGGCTTGTACCGAATTGCAATTCCGCGGCCATGATGCCCGTTCCTCACATCGCGGGAACAGCGTCATCAATCATTGCGACAGTGTCAACGGCTGGCGCGGCGCTGTTAGGCAATCTCGCGACAAGTCAATTTGACGGCACCGTGCGACCCTTGGCGCTCATCATCTTTACCTTTATTTCAATTGGGACTATCGCAATTTTCATCGGCACCAAAGCGACCGATGCATCTGCAAATACGGCAGTTACTTCGAATTAGGTGTGAGCGTTAAGCCGGCAAGGTCGCCCTGCTGACGCCAGTTTTCAACGTATTCGGCGAATCCCAAAACGCTGGTCATCCAGGCAATGGCTCGGGCCGAACGCATGTCTCCACCACCTTCACTATTGAGGTAACCAGGTGTGCACGTCGCGTTGTAGCGAGCGATTCCCCACAGTTGCGCAAACAAAGTTTCAAACCAATTCTCTTGTGCCGCAGTTTCGGGTTCGATCGTTGCGATATCACCCTTCACGCATTGCTCAATCAAGAACGCGACATGTTGCGCCGCCTCGGTAATTGAGTGGACAAAGTTGGTTGCTTGTGCGCCTTGCACCGTAGAGATCATGAACATGTTTGGGAAACCATTTGACAGCACACCGTGCAAAGTGGCCGGACCTTCTGCCCAAGCCTCACTTAACGAAACACCGTCGCGCCCTTTTGGATCAAAGCCCAAGCGATGCGTATAGCCCGTTGTCACTTCAAAGCCTGAGGCAAAGATCAATAAGTCAACGGGATACTTGACATCATTAACGATGACACCGCTCTCATTGATTTCATTGACACCTTTTCCATCAGTATCAACAAGATGAACATTCGGACGATTGAAAGCCGGCAAGTATTCATCGTGGAAACATGGACGCTTACAACTTTGTGAGTACCACGGCATCATCAGTTCTGCTGTTGCCGGATCTTCGATCACATCGGCGATGCGCTGACGAACCCGTTCCATGTTTTCGAAGTCGATTCGCTCTAACTCAAGGGCCTCTTCGTCGTTATCGGGCAACTTACGAGTATCAACCCAGTTCATCTTGGTCCACTCATCGTCGATCATGTCGACTGCGGGCTGCGCACCCGTCACTGCTTGAGTGAAGTTGCGAGTTCGTTCGGCTTGCCAACCTGGCTTCAGGGACTTGAACCATTCTGGATCGGTCGGTTTGTTGTTGCGAACACCTACACATGCAGCGGTGCGCTGGAATACGAAAAGTTCTTTCGCGGCTTCAGCCAGTTTTGGAACAACCTGAACTGCCGTTGCACCAGTTCCAATAATGCCCACTCGCTTATCAGCCAACTTGTCCATCAATGTCTGCGAACTTCCACCGGTGTAGCTGTAATCCCAGCGACTGGTGTGGAAGGCACGACCTGCGTAGGTTTCAATACCCGGGATGCCAGGCAACTTGGCCTTATGAAGAACTCCACCGGCAATCACGATGAACTTTGCCGAGAGAACGTCACTGCGCGAGGTCATGACATTCCAGCGCTTCCTTGATTCATCCCAGCGCATGTCCTCAACTTCAGTCTGGAAGAGTGCGCCGCGATACAAGTCAAAAGTGCGACCGAGCAATTGGCAGTAAGCGAAAATTTCCGGAGCCTTCGCATACTTTTCGGTGGGCATGTAACCCGTGTCTTCAAGCAGCGGTAAATACACATACGACTCAACGTCGCATGCAGCATTGGGATAACGATTCCAGTACCACGTGCCGCCAAAGTCGCCAGCTTTTTCGATAATGCGGAAATTGGTAATTCCGGCCTTCGTCAAATTGGCCGCTTCAATCATTCCTCCGAAGCCACCACCAACGATGACGACATCAACATCTTCGATGACCGCATCACGAGTAAAGCCGGGCTCGACGTAAGGGTCACGATCAAACTCTTCGTAGTCACCCTTGAGTTCTTTGTACTGACGGATGCCATCGGCGCGAAGACGCTTTTCGCGTTCAATGCGATACTTCTCGCGAGCCTCTTCCAACGAAAGTTTCTTGTCGTTGTTATTCCCCATAGCTGGCATTCCCCATCTCGATTGAGTGCGTATCTATCATCGCAAGAGTAGAGAGAAATTACCAACTCACATCAGAGAATTAGGTCCCGCACTGACCTTATTCACAGGGTCGATTCTCGGTTTCAACCCCCAAAAGTCGACCTAGTTTGCGATAACTCGATCGGAAAGCCTCATGGACTTCGGGGTTCGTGGCCAGTTCGGCAGGGAGACCCTCTTGATCGATGGAGATCAACGTGCCACCCGAGTCGCGCAAGAATTGCTGAGTGGATTTGAAGCCGATGCTCGGTTCTTCGCCCACCAATAAATGGGGTTCTTCGACCGCGGTCAAAATCCCTTTGTTTTCATTCACCGCTCCGGTTTCATCAAAAACCATGTCACACTCGAACCGCCCGCCGGCGCGAATTTCAAGAACCACAGACTCCAATGGAATTGACAGACCCTCGGGGGCAAAAAACTGACAAAACTTTTCAGGAGTCGTGTAGGCATCCCACACATCTTGAGGACTACATGCGATCCAGTGACGAATTTTCAGAACAGACATGACGTGAACTTATCGTTTGTTCGTCATGCCTTAATAGGGTTCCACAGTCGGTTGATCATCCAGATTTCCAGTCAAACGAGCCTTCGCGGTCTGCCCGCGTTTTCCTGCAGGCACGGCCCCCGTCACAGCCGCTAAACCGAATGTCGGCATATTTCCATAGACCGTTTCAACAGTCGAGTCCGAAAGCAAAATCGTTTCGTGGTAAATGCCCACTGAACCATTGTCACGAATGTTCTTGTTGAATGCACGCCACGCTGGAAGGTGAGCATTATTTGTGGCCTTTGAATAGGTCGTTAGTTTTTCAAAAGATTCCCAGTACTGCCAGACCAAGATCGTGCGACCCGAAAGGTATGTTCGCGGTTTGCCGAGCAAACCAAGCGACGGATTCTTTTGCAATTCGATCAACATGCGCGGCATCGCAGTTAAGACCGGAATCCACTTCCAAACTTTCCAGAGTTGGTTGAACCGCATTCCAATAAGAAACAGGACTTTCCCGTCAGCGCCAGTGTCTGCGACAAAACGCCCAGCATTAATCTTCGCCATTTCGTCAGCCTTTCAATTCGTACCGATACAAATTTGATTCACGGAGTTTGAAACCCATGCGCTGGTACAAACGATTCGCGGCCTCGCGTGACGGGCGCGACGTCAGATCAACTGTGATGGCGCCGTTGGCTTTTGCAAAATCAAGTGCGGCTTGATTGAGGGATTCTCCGGCCCCGTGCCCACGCGCCGAATCATCAACAACGACATCTTCAATCCATGCGCGCACGCCAGTGGGGATGCGGAACATCGCGAGAGTTAATGAACCGACAATACGTCCATCAAGTTTTGCCAAGAACAACGTTGATGCTTCGGACTTGACAAGTATTTCTAATTCTGCGCGACTCGGAGGAGGATTTGACTTTGATAGTTGTGGTATCAACATCTCAAATGCCTGCACGACATCATCATTGACCACTTCACATATTTCGATCTCAACGCTCACGGTAACGAGTCTAGGTTGATCGCGTTCTACGGTTAGCCCATGGATTCACGAGAACTCTCCACAAAAGCCCGCGCACTAGGTGGCGCACTCGAGCCCGTCATTGGACAGGTCTACTTTTCACCCGAATGTCATGCCAATTACGTAGCCCTCGGCTTTCAGCCAAGCCCCGGTGACATGAACGGTGTCGCGCTTCCCGAAAGCGTCGCCTACTTCACCAGTCGCGGATCTTTGATGGGCCAAGTATCCGGCGAAGTGGTTGCGGCTGCATTCGCAGTTTTCAATCCGCTCGTCGTCGTCCCAGCGGTCACCGCTGGTTGGCAAATCACTGACGCAACAACAATTTGTGCAGCGCGGCGCAATGGCGCAATTGGTCAACTTGAACGAATCCTTGGCGCGAAACCCGGTGGGGTCAATAAGGCTCGTCAAATACTTGAACGTGCAGTTGCAGTACTTCGTCCCGAAGGACGTCCACTATTCGCTGGTGCCCTGCACCAATCAGTTCCCGAAACCGATCTTGGTGCGGTGTGGCACTTTGGCGACATGTTGCGTGAATACCGCGGCGACTCACACACTGCCGCTTGGATTTCCGCTGGACTAGATGCAACCGAAATTGGATTGCTCACCGAACTCTTTTGGGGTCTCCCCCTCAAGTCGTACAGTCGCACCCGAGCTTGGAGCGAAGACGATTACACCGCCGCTATTGATCGTCTTGAATCGCGTGGCCTCATCGCTGAGGGCGCTTTCACCGATAACGGACGACAACTTCGCGAACAAGTCGAAATCAATACCGATGAGCAAATGCGTCAGGTCATCAGCGCAACTGGCGACAACTTTGATCTTCTGATCGCCACCCTCGAACCGTGGTCACAGTTCGTTCGAAACTTCAAGGGTTACCCCGGTTCGGGACCTCATGAGCTCGCTGAGGCTGCAAGCCGTCGCTAAGACTTGCAAGCGGTAAGAATGTTGCGATGATCGATATTGCAATCATTAACGGCGCAGTATTACCAATGGCGGGTCAACCCGTTATCAACAATGGCGTCATTGCCGTTACGGGCAACGCAATTAGCGCAGTGGGAACAGCACAAGACATTGATGTTTCTAACGCCAAGAAAGTTATTGACGCTCGTAACTGTGCAGTCATGCCGGGATTCTGCAACAGCCATACTCACATTGCCTCAAACTTGTTGCTTCGCGGACTTCTTGAAGACGTTCTGCTTTTTGAATGGCTCCAGACCATGTGGAAGCTCAAGCAAAACTTTGACGAAGAAACGCTTTATTGGGCAAGCATGTGTGGCCTTGTTGAAATGGCACGATCGGGAATCACTTCATTCAACGAACATTTCGATGCGTACGCAGTTGAACCTCAAATTGAAGCCCTCAAAGAGATCCCCCTGCGCGCAACACTCGGATACGGATTTGCCGATCGCGGCCTCTACGCCTCAATCACCGACTACTCGTGGAAGACCATCAACAATTTCGGCAATCTTGCCGCACAACATCACAAGACTCGCGATGACCTTTTGCGCATCGCATTGTCACCGCACGCGGTCTATTCATGTGGTGAGGAAATGTGGCGACTCGTTCGCGAAGTTGCTGACGCACACCAAGTGCCGATTCACACTCATTTGTCTGAAGGTATGCAAGAAGTGAATTACTGCCTAGACAACTACGGCCTGCGCCCAGTGCAATGGTTGCACTCGCTTGGTTTCCTCGGACCAGATGTCACCGCCGGACATTGTTCGCAACTCGATGCAACAGACATCAAGTTGTTGGCTGAAACTGGCACAAAGATTGGTCACTGCCCCGTCTGTAACGCGAAGTTAGGTTCGGGCACGATGCCCCTTCGCCAAGTTCGCGAAGCCGGAATCACAGTGGGTCTGGCAACCGATGGACCAGCAAGCCATAACGCCAGTGACATGTTCCAAGAAATGAAATTCGCTGGGCTCATTCACAAGACCAACACGAGCGATGTTGAATTCTTAAAAATCAACGAACTCCTTGAAATGTCCACGTATCAAGGTGCGCTCGCCATGAACCGTCCAGATACTGGTCGACTCGAAGTTGGCGCCAAGGCAGATGTCATCGTTGTCAACCTTGATACTGCTCATGCCCAGCCGGTTTATGACCCGATGTCTGCGCTCGTCTATTCAACCCGCGCCGACGATGTGCGCCACACCATCGTGAATGGCCAGTTCATCATGGAAAACGGGCGTGTGCTCGGGGTTGATGAAGATCTGATCCGAGCGAAATTCCACGAAAAAGCCCATGCCCTCAAAGTTCGCAGTCTCGGCTAGAGAGAGGCCCCAACCACGCTTTCGTGCGGCGTGAGTGACATACTGACGACATGATCTTGACTGAACTCCGCGCTACCGCCGACGAGTTCGCACGCGCAACCGACTGGCAACCAAAGCCAGAAGGGCTGTGTCGCGGCGAAGTATGTGTTCCAGCACCAGGTGCGTTATCTCCCGACGGCATGATTGACATTGCAATCGCCGCACAGAAATTAGGTATGCCACTTGTCCACGACACCGATCACGGAGTCTGGGCACTTGGTTCAGCAACACTCTCCGGCAAGTCGCTCAGCACCGCAGTTGCCGCCGACCCCGAGTTAAAAACATTCAACGGCGAGTCATTCAAGTTGTCATCACTGCGTGGCAAGAAAGTTGTTCTGGTTGCCTGGTCTAGTTATTGAGGCTGCCGCTCTAGCTTGCCCGGGTGGCAAGCACTTCACAGTGAAATCGAAAGCCTCGGAGCAACTGTCGTTACCGTTGCACTTGATATTGATCCAGCTTTAGCGAAGCCTTGGAATGACCTTGTCAATCCAACGCATCCAAGTTTGGTTGACACGCTGCATATCACCAATTCGCTATTCGGCTTTACCAATATCCCGATGGCCGCATGGATTGATGAAGACGGCGTGTTGGTTCGACCAGCCGAAGGCGCATCAATTGAACGTAGTCCATTACGTGATATGGAAATTCCCGAAGGTCTTCCCGAACAGCTGAGCAAAATGATGCACGCAGTTAAAGCAATTCCCGATGATGCCGAGGCCTACCGTGAGGCAATTTTGGATTGGGTCCGCAATGGATCTTCATCGCAGTTTGCCCTCACTCCCGACGAAGTTATCGCCCGAAGTCAGCCGCGCTCCGACAATGAAGCGCGAGCAACTGCATGTTTCGAACTTGGTGAGTACTTTCACCGCCAAAACAATTCAGATGCCGCGGTGCAGTGGTGGAAAGAGGCTCACCGCCTTCATCCGCAGAACTTGACCTACAAACGCCAAGCCTGGACTTTGGTAACAACTCCAGTTGGCGCCACCGAGTACGACCTCATGCAGGGTCCGAACGAGGTGTACGACAGCAACCTCGTTGACGAGGTCACTGGTGACGGCGGATTTGGCCAGTTCATTATCCGCCCGATTCTGTAAATACAAACATAAAGACGCGCCAAAGTGGTGTGGGTGAACTGATTTCGGACCCCATTTTGGGCGGTATCGTTACGGTCAATGGCTGATCTAGAACACGTCCGTTGGATCCGTCGACCTGAATTGCGTCGACCCCATGTCATCGCCGCCTTTACTGGCTGGAATGACGCCGCCGACGCTGCCAGCACAGCCGTCAAACATCTCGTTGAAAATTTGGGAGCGGCACCTCTTGCCGAAATCAATCCTGAAGAATTCACTGACTTCGCAACGATTCGCCCGCATGTTCGACTTAACACCGATTCAACGCGTCACATTGTGTGGCCGACCGTCAGTCTTTGGAGCGTCACCAGTGGTGATGTTGATCTGATTCTTGTCCTCGGTCCCGAGCCAGCGTTACGTTGGAAACTCTTTAGCGAACAGATTGTTGGCGTTGCTCGCGAATACAACGCATCAACTTTTATTTCTCTCGGTGCACTCCTGGCCGATGTTCCACACCGCCACGAAACCCAAGTGCTCGGAACCGCTACTGATCAAACAATGATTGATGCTCACGATTTACAGCGCAGCCGCTACGAAGGCCCCACCGGAATCGTCGGCGTCCTCAATGATGCTGCTCACACTGCCGGCTTTTCTACTGCTTCTTTGTGGGCCGCGGTGCCGGCGTACGCAGCACAAATTCCTTCACCAAAAGCAGCCTCTGCGCTCATCGAGCGCCTTGCCGAAATTGTTGGCTGCGATGCGCCCACAATGATGCTTGATGCACAGGCCGAACTCTACGAAGAGCAGATTGATGATCTCATCAGTAGCGATCCTTCAATGGCCCGTTATCTCGATCGCCTCGAAAACCGCAGTGATGATGACGATGATGACTACGACGAAGATTACGACGACGAAGACGACATGCCGTCGTACGGCGTATCACCTGATCAACTTCGTTTTGAAGGAATGGACGATGCTCCGCCCCTGAGTGGTCCGCTTCCCGATGAGCCAGTTGACAGCGACGCCCTCATGGAAGAAGTCGAACAGTTCTTACGTAGTCAACACGACGACTGATTCAGTCTGCTGAGTCACCCTGGCGCCACACTGTTGGACGTGGCAAATCAAATGTTGCGATTGATCGCTCACCATTGATCGCATTGAATGCCATCTGTCCCCACCATTCAATTCCGGCGGTAGCGCTCGGCAATGCATCTGCCGCAAACCAGCCGAGCCCACTCGTTTCAAGCGGATGACCTTGCAAAGTTCCACCAGTTGCACGGCAATGAAAGAGCAACATATACATACCGAAGCGACTGAAACCCATTCGCTGACCATCAACAACGCCGAGCAATTGCATTGGCTCACATTCGATGCCTGTTTCTTCCAGTACTTCTTTGACCGCTACTTCACTGGCCGAATAACCCACATCAGCCCAACCAGTTGGATACAACCAGATTCCAGAGTCGGCACGCTGCATCAGAAGAATTTCACCGTCATCGTTTCCGACAATTGCACCAATTGCAACTTTTGGAGTGACGTACCCTGGGATCCCCTCGCCGATTGAGTCCATCCACTCTTGAACGAAGTGATCTTGTTCGCGGCGTACTTCTAATGCTTCATCTGCTGCAGCCTTAATATCAGCCGCAACATGAAGAACCTCTTCGTAGCGTTCGCGCTCGTACAAGTTTTGCGTAAAACCCATTCCGGTACGAGCAATTCCGGCGAGAGTTTCGCTCCAACGCACTAAGTCGCGAGTGAAATCTGCTGACGTTGCATCGCTCATAACTAGAAGATACCTCTTACGGAGCCAACGAGAACAGAATCGCTCGTTCAACTTCTTGACGATGGAATTTGTCGGTCAACTTCTCGCCTCGAGCAGTTCGCACATAGAACGAGTCAACGACTTCGTCGCCAATTGTTTGCACCGTTGCATGACGAATGTCTAAACCAACTTCGGCCATTGCCTTGGTCACTCGGTGCAAAATTCCGTGTTGATCGGGCACACGCACTTCAATCACCGTGGCATTCGAGGATGCTTCATCAAAGAATGTCACTCGTGGCGGAGCTAACTCTCCGGCCGAACGACGCTTGCGACGATAGGTTTTTGCTCGTTCGGATAGTCGAGCCTCAATCGCCAATTCACCATGAAGTGCCCGCGTCAGATTTTGAATAATTGGAGCCCACTCAATAGGCCCATGGCTCGGCACGATCACCCTAAATTGCGATGCTGCCATTCCCTGTTCATCGGAGTGGGCTTGTGCGCCCAATACTCCTAAACCATGCAGGGCCAGCACTCCGGCCACGCGACTAAATGTTCCAGGACGGTCGGGGCTCACCACTGTCACCGAATCATCGGCGACACCAAAGGTCACCACTCCACCCGCCATCATTTCAAGTACTTCAGCATCTGGAAATAGCCGCCACTGTGCTTCTTCAATTTCGGCACCACCCAGTACGAGGTGAACCCGTCGCACCAGATCATTCACCAACTCGGCCTTCCACGTTCCCCATGCTGCAGTCCCTGTCGCCAAACTGTCGGCTTCAGTGAGACCGTGTAAAAGATCAAGAACCAAGGGAGTTTTTACTTCATCGGCGACCATCATGATCGTTGCACTATCTGCCAAATCACGGCGCGTCGCCACATCAGGTAGTAATAAATGATTCTTCACCATGTTGCAGATCACTTGAGTATCTTCTGCGTTCAGGCCAAGTCGTGGGCCGATGCGCTCAACCATCGTCACGCCAACTTCGGTGTGATCACCGGGATAACCCTTACCGATGTCGTGAAAGAGCGCTCCCAAAACAAGTAGGTCGGGGCGCGCAACTCGATCAGCCCATGTTGCCGCGTTCGCAGTTGCCTCCCACAAGTGTCGGTCAACCGTAAATCGGTGATACGCATTGCGCTGAGGTCGGCTGCGATTGGGAGCCCACTCGGGCAACACTTTGACCCATAAGCCACGTTGATCAAGTGCTTCAAGAACCGGAATCGCATCATGAGCCGTCAATAACAATCCGACAAAATCATCAATCGCACCAACTGGCCACGGTGACGGCATCGGCGGGCATGATTGTGCAAGACGATCAAGAGTTGGGCGATCAATACGGGCTTTATGCCGCGCTGCCGAAGCCGCGACACGGAGTAAGAGCGTGGGATCAGTTGACGGATCAATGGTTTCATCTAGATGGACTTCGCCTTGATGCAAGATCACTCCAGGCGCTAGATGTTGATCTTTAACCGGTTTAGTTCTTGCTGCAGCAACCCGGGCCCACACTTCATCGCCAACCCAGGCAACTGACCGTCCGGCATTTGAAAGTGCGGCAACTAAGGCATCGGCATTGCGATATCCGCACAAAGTTGCGACCGAATCCTGATCTTCAAGATGCATCACCTCGACGGCTCGCCCTACGTGGCGATGAAGAGCGACTCGTACAGCCATCAACACATCGCGACCAGCGTTCAAAGCATCACGATCGGAGCGCGTTATTTCAACTCCCGCAGTTTCGGCCCACATCAAAGCATGAATGTCTCGTAGGCCGCCGTATCCCTCTTTCAGATTCGGTTCGAGTAAGAAAGCAACCTCACCATTTTCATGTTGCCGATCACGAACTCGTTGCATCAGTTGTGGCAGTCGCAGGGAAGCACTTGCTTTCCAAGTTTTGATTCCCTCAGCACTCAATTCATGTGCAAGTGATTCGTCACCTGCCAACAAGCGAACGCTCAACAACGCAGTTGCCGCATCTAGTTCAGACTTTGCAAGCTCAACGGCTTGTTTCACAGTGCAAACCGAGTGACCAAGTTTTGTTCCAGAGTCCCAAATCGGATACCAGATCTTTGACGCGAGGTCATCAATATTTTTGGCTCCATCATGTACGAGCATCAGATCAAGGTCGCTGAACGGAGCCAATTCTCCTCGCCCATATCCACCGACAGCGACAAGTGCGACTCGCTTCGAAACTTTGACGGACTCGCACGCATCAGCCCATATAGTTCTCAACCAATCGTCAGTCGCCTGACATAAGGCATGGGTCAACTTCACCCCACGCAATTTGGTGTCGGCGAGTACTTGCTGGCGACCTTCCATGCGTACAGTCTGACCGAAAAATCGTCGGAACAACTATTTCAGAGCCGGTTCTTATTGCTTCTTCTTCCGCATCATGATGGTGGCTGCTTTCCATGCGCCCCACTCGATACCTGGCTCGACCATCGTCTCGTCAATATCAACCCACGTAGCCGGGCTGAGTCCAAAGATGTCATCAGGGAATGAGCGCTCATCAAATTCATCCCGTACGACTGGCGCGCAACCAGCTGTTTTCAATAGTTCGCTAATCGGTCGGGTTGCTTGACGAAAAATTGCCAGAGGATTAGTGCGTTGCTCAAAGACATCTAATAACAACAAATCGCGCAGCTTGGTATGCACTTCATTGCCGACCCGCGCCACCACCGAAGAGACATGATCTCCGTCCTTAAGCTCAGAGATCATGTGCTCATTGCAATGTTTTTGAATCAGGCGTTCAACCCACTGTGGTACGACTCGGTCAGAGGTCTCGAGAAGTCGGGTTGAATACTGATCCACCTGCGTTATGTAATCAGGCTTTTAGTCGGATCGCTCATCTGGCTTCAAACTGGCGCCGCCGTTGTCGGTACAACCTCTGCCCACGACCACTCAAGAACGTCTCAGTCATGTCACGCCAATACTCAAGGTTCCGCTGGATTGGGATGTTTGTCCCTGACAATTGAGCAATCTTCCCCGTAATGCCACAGCCCTTCTATATGGTGAGCCCATGGGATTCTTTGAAGCACGTAAACAGCGGAAGGCTGCTCAGGCTGCCGCGATGCAAACGCTCCAACTGCAGACACAGATGCAGCAGTGGCAAAAAGACTTCGACGCCCTGAAGACGATGCTCGAGGTTGTCCGTGATTGCCGCAATGGTAAAACAGCCGAACAGTTCACCGACCACGATGACTATGGATTCATGCTGAAGAAAGATGAATTCCCCGTTGCCTATCTCGCGAACTCGGCCTATATCGAAAATGTTCGCGAACCAACTAAATACAGTGGTGGTTACGGCGGGGTTTCGTTCCCAATCTTTGGTCGAGTTCGACTCAATGCCGGTAAAACAGGTGGCAAGATCACTAAAGGCGAAGAATCAATTGATGTCACCGATCGAGGCAATGCTCTCGTCACTAATCAACGCGTGATGTTTGCCGGGATTAAACGAACGCATGAATGGCGCTTCGACAAAATGATGAGTTGTTCACACCTGCCTGGTGGCATCACAATTTTCGCGATGACCACTGGCAGCCAGCCAGCCGGAATCGGATACGGCGAAGGTCCCGCGACCGAAGTCCAATTTCGTATCGAATTAGCTTCGGCAATGGCGCTTGACACCCTGGATCGCTACGAGGCTGAACTCATTGCCGAGCAACAACAACTTGAGTCCGACCGAACGCTCCCACCTCCCCCGCCCATGAATACGCCAACAACCTGAACTGTTACTTCTGCTTCTCGTAGAGTGAAGTTCATGAACGCCCGCCGCCGACCCATTGTCGCGATCGTGCTGACATTAGGAATTTTCGGCAGCATCACCTCATGCTCACAGTCCGATTCAAACGCTACGCCCGATAGCACTCCACAGGTTTCCACCACCGTTACCCCGCAAATTTCAGATGGAGTTTTTCGGCTTGGATTGTTGCTTCCGCAATCTGGCCCCGGAGCCGAATTAGGTGAGCCACTCATTCAAGTCGCGACTGATGCAATCAACGTCGTGAACGCCAATGGTGGCATTCTCGGACGTGATGTTGAACTCGTGATTCGTGATGAAGGTAACGAGTCGGCAACAGCGCTTGCCGCGGTTGATGACTTCATCAGTGAATTTCAAATCGACGCGCTGGTAGGTCTGATGTCTTCACCAATTGCCCTGTCAGTTCTTCCGCGGTTGGTTGAAAACAAGGTCGGTTCATGCTCGCCAACGGCAACCGCCGTTGCACTCGCTTCGTTTCCAGATAATGGCCTATTCGTTCGCACCACACCATCGGACATTTTGGCCAGCGAGGCAATCGCCCAAGTGATTGAACAGACCGGAGTAGTTGAGACCAGCATCGCTTACCCCGACGATCCCTTTGGCCGCTCGTTCGTGGCCGAAGTAAGACGATCACTGTCGGTTCAAGGAATCAGCATCATCGCTGAAGTCGCCTACGACACCACCACTGCCGACTTCGCTCCGATTGCCGAGCAACTCACCGCCGATCCCAATCGGGTCATCACACTCATCGGAGATAGCGAGAGCGGTGGCCGACTACTGAACAGCTTGCTCGACACGCAATCACTCAACAAGATCATCGTCAATGATGCTCTTGCGACCGTTGACCTCAATAGCAACGCCAATCTCGATTCAGATATTCGGCGTGAACTTGTCGGTGTTGCTGTTGATGCATTTGCTGGCGCCGATTCAAATAGCAGTATTTCTCTTCCCGCCTTTTCAACTGCGATCACCGACTGCATCAACTTGTTGGCACTCGCGGCAATTTCAAGCAAATCAGATTTCGCCGAAGAATTCATGGCCCAGGTACCCGAAGTGAGCCGCGGCGGATCAGGCTGCAATGTCTTTGAGGATTGTTTGGCTCTACTGCAACAGTCGCTCAATATTGACTACAACGGCATTACCGGATTACTTGATCTTGATCCCAATGGCGATCCATCGCGTGCTGAGTTCATCACCTTCGGCTTCGACGACCAAGGTCATAGCCAATTCAATGAACGTATCAGCGTTATTGCCTCGCCTTAAATCAGGCTTGCAAGCTCGCTGACGTCAGTCACGGTTCCGACATAGAACGTTCCGAACTCGGCGTAGACCGCAGATGCTTCATCAAATCGCATCGTGTAGACAACTTCTTTCAAATCATCTGGGCGATTCGCAAACAACGTGACGCCCCATTCGAAATCGTCGACTCCGGTCGAACCAGTGACGACCTGAATCACTCGGCCAGCGAACTTGCGTCCACTCGTGCCATGTTCGTGCATCAGTTCTTTGCGGCGGTCATACGGCAAAGTGAACCAGTTCGCGTCTTTCACGCGGCTCTTGCTCATCGGGTAGAAACACCACGCCAACTTGCCTTCGGGTGGAAGTTGCGGGTACAGCCGTGGTGTCAACATTGCCTCGGGCATACCAACGGCGTATTCACTGACTTCGGTCATTGACACATAACTGTCAATGATGTCGAGACCAGCGTGTTGTATTGCAGTTTGAAACTTGCGCAGCAAACGCCAATCTTTCGTGAGCGCCATGATTGCCACGTCGGCCTTGTGGCCAAGCATTGAGATACACACAACTTGTACACCTTGAGCTTCAGCCTCTTTTACTGCCGCGATGAATTCGTCCGCCTCGTACACCAAAGTTGGTTTGGCAAAAAGATGGATGACTGAAAGACCAACACTTGGACTGATCGTTCCGTCTTCGGCAGGACCTACGACTGGGGCATGTTCGCTCATGGCCCTTACGCTATCTTGCGCCGGCGATTCCCTGAGATTGTGATGAGCAAGAAGCCCAAGATTGCTATGACAAATGGCAACCACAATTGAATTTCTGAACCGGTCTTGGGCAAAGTACCTAAGCCGATCACCGTTCCGAATGGGTGAATAAAAATCGCCTGGCGCATTCCACGAGCACTTATCGGTGCAAAAACTGCCAATGTATGGAATCCATGAACATCGCGAGGGAATACAAAAGTTGCTGTTGCAACGCCATCTACGTCAGCAGTAGTACTCGCCAACAATTCTGGAGTTGACGCAAGAATGAATTGCACTCGTTCGCCGGGCACCAAGCCCGGAACTGAAATTGTCAACGAATCGCCCGCCACAAATTGGTTCTTGGCCGTAATCGACTGTTCGGGAAGTAACAACAACTCCTCTTCAGTATCAACAACGCTTGAGACAGGTTCAAAGTAAGTGAATGCACTGGGAAAAACTTGAGTTCCAGAAGGTGAAATGATGCTCACATCAACAACACCAGGCGCATGAGCCGGGGTTGTCACCGATATTGAGTCGGCCGAGACCACCGTCAGATCAGTCGCGACGTTTGTTCCAAATTTCACTTGGGTGGCTTGTGAGAAATGTGTGCCCATCAAAGTTACTCTCGAGCCACCATTTTCAGGTCCAATATTGGGAGTCACCGTCGCTGATGTTCCGACGTTTCGTAATCGCGCCACCGGTTGCGAAATGGCTAGCCAGTCTGCGGTAGCAGAGTCTCCCAAGTCGCTAAAACGTCCTCCCACAATCAGGCGCGAGTCAGAAGTGACGACAACTGATGTCAGATAGGCATCATCACTTCCTAGTGGGCGCCAACTCTTTCCGTCCCAAGATGCAATACTTGAGTACGAATCTTCATTTCGCCAACCGAATTGACCAACTGCAACCAATGCACCGGTAGGTGCTTGAGCCAAGCTATTGACGTAGCCATCTAGAGGCGAATCCCCTTCAATGGCTGACCAAGCGGTTCCGTCCCATTTTGCGACTTGTAGGTCTTCGTGATCTTCCCAGTAGAAACCGCCAGCCACATACAAGATGTCGGTACCAGAAGTCGAGTCAACTAAGAGTGAACTCGCTTGAAGATCAACTTCATCTCCATCAATGACGTGTTCACCAAGCGATTCCCAATTTGAACCATTCCATTTCGCGATGTAGTCATTTCCAACAATTCCCGCGACATCGGTGAATTCGCCAGAAACGTAAAGTGACGAATTACTTCCTGCTGTTATCAAATATCCCATCGCATTAAGGAACCCATCACCAGTCCCATTTGAACCGAGAGCCAACCATGAATCTCCATCCCACTTGGCGATGTAATCAGCCTCAGGAACCCCAGACAGATTTTCAAAGTCTCCTGTAACGACAAGGCGACTATCACTATCAAGAGCCATCGCCGAGATATAGAACGTTCTATTTCCGACCGCACTCCACGTGGTTCCATCCCACCTAGCAATTGAGAGCCGTTCGGGTTGTCCTGTAAGATCGAAATCACCAGAGACATAGACATCGCCATTCGGAGCAATGACCACATCGGTAAAATAGCAATCATTGAATTCGCATTCAAATGCCGACTCACCTGCACCGTTTGAGCCGATCCCCTCCCAACTTGCACCATTCCATCGAGCAACGAAATCTGCAGTTGGATCGGCACTTGCATTTTCAAAGTAGCCCAAGATGTACACGCTTCCACGACTGTCTTGAACAACCTTTGAAACATATCCACCAATGTCATCGTCAGAGGGCAGCGAACTCAATCCGGCCCAACCCATTACTGGTGATCGCAGCGCTTCGTCATAGGTGAAAGCGTTAACGAGAGTTGCAACTCCACCATCAGTCGTGAGCACAATATCCACTGTCCCGACGGCCCCGGCGGGAATTTCAAATCGAAGTTCGTTGTCATCAAGAAAGTAATAATCGTCGGCAGGCACCCCACCAACCGTTATGGAGATGATGTCGCGAAAACCAGTTCCGCTCAACGTTGCATACGCACCGCCAGCAGGCGACCCAGAATTTGGTGTGACCGAATCTAACGTTGGGACAATCGCTGGTTCATATGTGTAGGTGGCGACTGACTGACTTGTGCCACTATCAGTTGTCACCGTCACGTTGACTGCGCCGTCAGCTTGAGCAGGCGCAACTGCCGTCATCATTGATTGACTCAATACCTCATATGACGAGGCCGCTACTGACCCAAAGGACACGCCGGTCACGTTGGTGAAATGTGATCCGAAGATTGTCACCTCACGACCACCGGTTGTCGTTCCAGCATTTGGCGACAACAACGAAATCAAAGGACTTGGGATCGGACTATACGAGAAGACCTGCGCATTTTCGGTAATGGCTATGATTCGACGATTCGGTACGGCCGAATCACTCAATGCAAAACCTGTCCAGCCCACTGCTGGCAATCCAGAACTGCTCCACGTCACACCACGGTCTATCGACATCTGCGGGCTACTTCCATACGATGCGGCAATCATGATCATTCCGTCGTCGGACATACCACCAAACACCGCTTGATCAAGAAACGTTGATCCAATATTCGCGCTAGTAAATGTCTGTCCACCATCTCGCGATGACATCACGCCAGCAGCATTGCCTTTTGCTGCTCCCATGATGGTTAATCCATCATCCGATATCGCAATCTGATTCCAATTCGTACCAGACGTTGCAAGGTCAAGCCAGGTATCGCCACCATCAATCGACTTCTTGATTGTCGTGTAATAATGCGCAGCGACGAGCATGCTTCCATCAGAACTCATGTCGATAATCGTCGCACCTGGGCTATTAGGTGCCAGGGTGTAACTCTTACCTCCGTCGACTGATTTCAGTATTCCATCCTTCGTCGCAACGGCAACAGTGTTACCTGAATCTGAAATCGCAATATCGTTCAATTGATTCGATGTCTTATAAGCCAAGGTCCAAGTAGAACCCGAGTCAATTGATTGATAAATACTTTGATCAGCGCCAGCCCAAGACAACGCAAAGACGATTTGGCCATTGCCACTGACTGCGATGGCCCCCCACGAAGTGCTCGGTGCATTTGCGAGTTCGATCCAGTTGGCTCCACCATCAGTTGATTTCCAAATTTTGCGCAGAACCCCACCCGTCGGATCTTCGGTGGCATATGCAATAACACCATCGTTCGATGCCGAGACATCAACCAACCGTTTCATAGCGGGTCCGCCCTGGCTCCATCCCAAACTGATGGCTGACGCCTCGTGAGCAAACGGAATTTGTGTCATCGCCAATGTGACTCCGAAAAGGAGGAGGCTGACAAAAATTCTGCTGGCTGACCCCAGAGCTTTTTTCATATTTCCGCCTTTGATTACGCAATTTTCTGACTGAATTACCATTGTATATGTCGCCTTTTTGCTCAGGGGTTGTACCGAACAGCCGAACCGTCTCTCACAAAGCCAAAAAGAGAGATGCCTGCAGTTTTTGCTGTTTGAACGGCCAACAAAGTCGGCGCACCGACCGACACCAAAGTACCGAATCCAGCCGCCCACGCCTTCTGCACCATCTCAAAACTGGCACGGCTGGAAACAAAAAGTCCGAGGCCTTGAGCGGGTAATGAATGGTCCAACAACAGTCGCCCGACCACCTTGTCAACAGCGTTGTGGCGCCCCACATCTTCGCGGACCACGAGCACGTCACCGACCACGTTAAAAGCAGCGGCGGCGTGCACCGCTCCCGTCTGCTCAAAAAGAATCTGACTCGGGCGCACTAATTCTGCGATCGTCAAAACGAGTGACGTAGGAATCGTCGCCAATTGATCGCTCGGCAATGGCGACAATCGCTCAGCCAATACATCAATCGATTCAGTGCCACAGACTCCGCAACTAGATGTCGTCGTCCCCAGCCGCGGAGTCGGCACTGGCGCACGACCGCCGGTCTCAACGGTCACCACATTGAAATTGCTCTCGACAGCTGAACCATCGGCGCAGTAACGCACGCCCTGGACCGGAGAACCGGCCAATAAACCCTCGTTAAAGCAGAACCCGACCGCCAATTCGTAATCGTGCCCAGGGGTACGCATCGTCGTAGCGACTAAATGACCGTCAAGGCGAATTGACATCGGCTCTTCAACGACTAAGTCGTCTGGCACGCGACGCGACGACTCAGAATCGATCTTGACGACCAAAAGTTTGTCGGTGCGTTTACGAGTCATTACTTGAAAGGCTACGGTCAACGGTATGAGCAACGACGGCATCGAGTCCGATGATCTGTGGGCCCAGACCACCGCTATACCAGTGACTCCACCGCCATCAGGCACGCCGACCCGTCAACTCGTCGTCATCGGCGCAAGTGCCTTTGTCGTCATGCTGATCGTGGGCTTGATTCTGACACTCTCGTTGGGTGGAAATGACACAAGCACAGCCATTACAACGACATCAACTTCATCATCAACGTCGGTGGCTTCGTCAACAACATTGCCAGCTTCAATCGCGACCACTTTGATTCCGACCACAGTCGAAGAAACGACAACCACTTCGACCACGACCACTGCAGTCGAGTTTAAATACGTCGCACAACCGATCACCATTGCAGGTAGCCAGGGCATCAGCCATTTCGCTGGCGGAATCACAACACGATTTGATAGCAACTCATGGGCGACTGCGTTCCGACTGCCCGATGGTTCGTACATCGCGCAACACTCTTCAGTTGGTTATGGGCAACAGGCCGATACGAACATTTACCGAGTGGGCGCAACTACCACGGTGGTCAAAAGTGTTGTGGATCCGGCAATTGAATGGTTGCGCTTACACGATGTTTATTCTGAGGGGGCGGCAGGCGACTGGTTCGTTTTGTACTCAGTCAGCAGTGGTTTCGGCATGGAGGACTCGAAAGAAGAGCTTTTCGCCATGAGCTTGAATACTGGCCTCACTACATCTTTTGGAATAGTCGGAGGTTGGGAAAGTGGTACATCTCGACTGACATTCGGTAGCAACATCATTGTCGGGCAATTTTCAGCCGAAGCCGACACCGGCCCGTTTTTCCTCCACCTTGACGGCGGTACCACCATTCCCAATGACTTAGGTCTTGCCGACTCGTATAGTGATTGCTCGGTTTGCCCAAGTCGATTCACCGTGGATCCAAGTGGTCAGCGACTTGCCTGGGTCGAAGCGGATCTCTTAGTTGTCCTTGATCGAACCAGCGCGACCCGTGTCGCCGAAATACGTCTGCCTCAGGGTTTGTACTCAACGATTGAGTCGATTGAAATTTTTGGTGATCTCATTTTGATCAACATCTACGACTCAAACACCGGGACAATGAGTCAACCGATCCTGATGTCATTTAACGGAACGTCAATGATTCTTGAAGTTGCTGGCACCGCGACATTTGATCAATAGTCACGAATAAGTGATTAAGGCATTTGCTAATTCAGCTGCCGCGCCTGGGTGTAACAACAAATACAACGACGGTTCAGTGAGTTCAATCTCAATGATCACCGGACCTCGCGCCGTCGGCAATAGATCAACTCGCGCGTAGAGCAACTTTCCGAACCGTGATGTCAACCACTTCACAGCTCGCTCACCAATCAACAGTTGCTCGGCAGTGGGTTGTCGTACACCGATTTCTTCTTCGGCGTACAAACCGCCCGACATGTTTTTCTCTTGTGCCAGCAATGCGCCCTTGGCAAACGCATGCGAGAACTTGCCATCAATAAAAACCAAACCGGTTTCTGAATGCACATCCACATCAGCCAGATACGGCTGCAACATGACTGATCGCTGTGCCGAAAGCAATTCAGTGATGTGTTTTTGTGCAACATCAATGTTGCTGTGTCGTTCGGTGTCATTGCTGCCGGCGCTGATTGCCGGCTTCACAACCACGTCGCCCTGTGTGAGCAACCCGCGCACATCTTCGAGCCAGTCTGCTTGACCAGGTTCGATAAACACTGTCGGCACGACAGGTAAACCCATTGCTGCAACTTCAGCCAAATAATGCTTGTCGGTATTCCACGTGATGACATCAAGCGAATTACTGATCTTGCTGACCGCACCAACTGTGCGAACCCACTGCATAAATTCGTCATAACGACGGTGGTAATCCCATGTGCTACGGATCACTACTTGGTCGTATGTTGACCAATCAATTGATTCATCGTCCCAAGACACTTCATCAACTGCAATGCCCGTAGCCCGAACAGCCTCGAGCAGGAGCGGCATGTCGTAGTCGATACCCAGGGCTTCGCGACAGGTCACTAATGCAACAGAACCCCGAGTTGCCTCGGGGTTCTGCGCAATCACTTCTTTTGACGAACTGGACAGATTAGAAATCTTCCATGCCGCCACCGTGGCCATGGCCAGAGTGGTCTTCTGATTCGGGCTTGTCGGCAATGACGCACTCGGTGGTCAAGAACAACGCAGCGATTGATGCTGCGTTCTGCAAAGCCGAACGAGTCACCTTGGCAGCGTCGATCACACCGAGCTGTACGAGGTCAACGTATTCGCCAGTGGCTGCGTTGAGTCCGTTTGAACCGGTGAGGTTACGCACTTTTTCAACGACAACTCCGCCTTCCATACCAGCGTTTTCAGCGATCTGCTTCAACGGTGCTTCAAGCGCCTTAGCGACCAAACGGGCGCCAGTTGCTTCGTCACCAGTGAGCAACGCAGCAGCAGCCAACACAGCAGCCTGTGAACGCAACAAGGCAACTCCGCCACCAGGCACAACGCCTTCTTCGATTGCAGCCTTGGTGGTGCTCACTGCATCTTCAATACGGTGCTTCTTTTCCTTGAGTTCAACTTCGGTAGCAGCGCCAACCTTGAGCACTGCAACGCCACCTGACAACTTGGCGAGACGCTCTTGCAACTTCTCTCGGTCGTAATCGGAATCGGTGTTTTCGATTTCGGCCTTGATCTGGTTGATGCGACCCTTGATGTCGTCGTCATCGCCGGCGCCTTCGACCAAGGTGGTCTCGTCCTTGGTGATGATCATCTTCTTGGCCTTACCCAAGAGATCGAGGGTTGCGGTTTCGAGCTTGAGACCAACTTCTTCGCTGATGACCTGACCACCAGTGAGGATGGCGATGTCTTGCAACATGGCCTTGCGTCGCTCACCAAAGCCAGGAGCCTTCACAGCAACTGACTTAAAGGTTCCACGAATCTTGTTGACAACCAAAGTTGCCAATGCTTCGCCGTCGACATCTTCGGCGATGATCACCAAAGGACGTCCGCTCTGCATGACCTTTTCGAGAATCGGCAACATGTCGCGCACGGTCGAGATCTTTGACGACACGAGCAACACGTACGGATCTTCAAGAACCGCTTCCATACGCTCGGGGTCGGTCACGAAATACGGCGAGATGTAACCCTTGTCGAAGCGCATACCTTCAACGAGATCCATCTCCATGCCGAAGGTCTGGCTTTCTTCGACGGTGATGACACCGTCTTTGCCGACCTTGTCGATGGCATCAGAAATCATGGTGCCGATTTCAACGTCGGCGGCCGAGATTGAAGCAACTTGAGCGATCTGCTCTTTGCTGTCAACAACCTTCGAGAGTTCTTTGATGGAGCCAACAGCAGCAACAACAGCAGCCTCGATGCCCTTCTTGAGGCTCATCGGGTTGGCGCCAGCAGCAACGTTGCGCAAACCTTCGCGCACCATGGCCCAGGCCAACACAGTTGCGGTGGTTGTTCCGTCACCGGCGACATCGTCGGTCTTTTTGGCGACTTCTTTGACCAGTTCAGCACCGATCTTTTCGTATGGATCTTCGAGATCGATTTCTTTAGCGATGGAGACACCGTCGTTGGTGATCGTGGGAGCGCCCCACTTCTTGTCGAGAACGACGTTGCGACCCTTCGGTCCGAGCGTGACGCGAACGGCGTCAGCCAGTTTGTTCATACCGGCTTCGAGGCCACGGCGAGCCTTCTCGTCAAATGCAATAATTTTCGACATTTGTTGTCACTTTCGTTGGGATGTCGATCGAACGATCGACGGACTATCGATGGAGTGTTATGCGCTGTTCACGGGAGCAAACTCAGCCGTGAACAGCAGTTAGCACTCTAGAGGCGGGAGTGCTAAGGCGACAACTAGCGAAGCGGGGTTTCACCCGGGCTCGAGGTGGTTCTTGTCGCCAAATCAGACAATTCTGCGTCGCACCGCCTACCCTTGCCGTATGACCACGAACCTGGACATCATCGTCGTTGGCGGAGGAATCTCGGGCTTATCCACAGCCCTCAAACTCAGCCGAGCCGGCCACCACATCACTGTTCTTGAACGTGACGACACGCCCATGCCCGAAAATGCTGACGAGGCCTTCGAATGGGACCGTCGAGGTGCCCCCCAGGTTCGCCACAGCCACGCATTCTTGGCTCGTCTGGTGTCGCTGCTCAAGGCCAACGAACCCGACGTACTCGACAAGTTGTTCGAAGCCGGCGCCACCGAAATCAAATTTGGCGAAGATCTGCCAGCCACGATGGCGGGCTTTGTTCCCGAACCCGAAGACGCCGAACTCAACATGCTCACGTGTCGCCGCACCACTTTTGAGTGGGTGCTACGTCGAGTTGTGCTTGACGATGGTCGCGTCACTTTCAAAACCGGAGTCGGAGTTAACGGTCTCGTTCACGAAGTTGATGCCGTCACCAGATTGAAGAGAATTACTGGTGTCACCCTTGAAGATGGTTCGCAACTCACCGCCGACCTTGTCGTCGTTGCTGGTGGTCGTCGTTCAGCTTTGCCCGATTGGCTTAATGACATCGGTGTCGGTCCCGTTCAAGAAGAAGTTGAAGACACCGGCATTATCTACACGTCGCGGTTTTATCGACTGAATCCTGGTCAGACCTATCCCCCGCGAAATGGCCCTATCGGGGGCGATCTTGGGTATATCAAGTACGGCGTTTTTGTGGGCGACAACAACACGTTCTCAATCACCCTGGCCGCGCCAACTGATGATGCTGAACTTCGTACCAAACTTTCTGATCCCGCAACATTTGATGAAGCCGCGCGCAAATTAGGCGCAACGGCTCCATACCTTGATGGACGCGCCACGCCATTAGTAGATGAGGTCTTTGTGATGGCTGGTTTGTTAAATCGTCAACGCCATTACGTCGTCGACGGAAAGCCACTTGTGCTTGGCATGTTGCCTGTTGGTGATGCGGTGTTGTGCACGAACCCGTTATATGGACGCGGTTGTTCGATTGGTTATTGGGGCGCTCATCTCATGGCCCTAGCCATCAACGATCATGCTGATGACCTTTTGACTCTCGCCACCGAATACGACGCTGCTCTTCAACGCGACATTGTCCCGTGGTATTTATCAGGCGTTCAACAAGATGCCGAAGCACGTCGCGTGTCATCGTCGTTGTTGAAGGGCGATGACCCCGATGTTGACACTGCCGATCCAAAAACATTTATGCGTTCAGTTTTGCGCGAAGGATTGTTGCCAGCGTTGCGTTACGACCCAGTGGTCTTGCGTGCATTCATGCGCAATCTCAATTTGCTCACTGCACCTGATGCAATGATGAACAATCCCGAAGTTATGAATCGCGTGTTCGCCATTTGGCAAGATCGCGAAAATCGACCTGCTGAAGTCCCACTCGGACCTAAGCGTCGACGTGAATTCTTAGAACTGTTGTCTTCAGCAGCCTAAGTTTCTGATCAGCCGCCAGCGACAGCAGGAATGATGCTCACAGTTTCGCCCGCCGGCACCGGAGTCTCCAGACCCTGCAAGTAACGCACATCGTCATCAGCGACAAACAAGTTCACGAAGCGGCGCAAACCGCCATTGTCGTCAAACAAACGATCCTTAAATCCGGGGTGCGCTGACTCGAGATTGGCCAACACTTCGCCCAGGGTCACACCCTCAACAGACACGGTGGAGTTTCCACCCGAGAGTGGACGAAGGGTTGTCGGAATGCGAACGGTCACGGACATACCAAAACCCTACCTACTCGGTCAGGAATATCCCAACTAAAATTCCTGCATCTTGGCAACCAAGCGCAAGACTGACTCCGTGCGTGTTTTGGCTGCAGTTGACAAATTCAAAGGAACTGCTTCCGCCGCTGATGTCGCCAAAGCGATCGGACACGCCTGTTGGGAGCTCGGGCACGACTGCGACGAACTGGCACTGGCCGATGGTGGCGAAGGAACCCTCGACATTTTGGGTGGACCAAATCGTGAATCAATAGTGACCGGCCCACTTGGCGATCCAGTGAAAACACAGTGGCGCTTTCACAACGGCACCGCAGTCATTGAAATGGCTCGCGCCTCTGGCCTCTCGCTCGTCGGTGGCCCAACAAAAAATGATGCGGTCTCGGCTTCTACAACCGGAACTGGCGAACTGATTGACAAGGCGCTCGATCTCGGCGCCGAACGCATCATTGTTTGTCTAGGTGGTTCAGCAACGACCGATGGTGGCCTTGGAGCAGTGCGCGCGATTCATGCACCAGCTCGACTGAAGGCAGTTGAGTTTTTAGTTGCCTGTGATGTGACGACGCGTTTTGTTGATGCAGCAAAAGTTTTCGGCCCACAAAAAGGTGCAACACCAAGTCAAGTACGACTACTCACCGGACGTCTCGAACGTTTGGTGCAGATGTATCTCGAAAACTGCGGTGTTGATGTTTCACTCATTGAAGGCGGCGGTGCAGCCGGAGGATTAGCTGGTGGACTCGTTGCACTCGGTGGCAAATTGATTCCGGGTTTTGACATGGTTGCCGATGAATTAAATCTGAGCGATCGCATCAAGAACGCTGATCTTGTGATCACTGGTGAAGGCCAACTTGATCACACCAGTTACGACGGGAAAGTTGTCGGTGGCGTCATTGACAACTGTCAACATTTCAAAACGCCAGTCGCAGCCATTGTCGGCATGTACGAATTTGATGCCGAACTTGATGCAGAAGTCGTGCGACCTAAACCCTTAATTTCGTTGACTGAAATGTATGGTCACGACAAAGCAATGAATGAACCACTGTGGTGCATTGAGCACGCAGCACTTGAATTACTACGGCAAATCTCTCCGCAATAAATCAGGCGGGGGCGACAGTTGTTGTCGTGGTGTCAACCGGAGCTGCGGGTAATGCACCTGGCAACAACTTGCCAGCGAGGTCGGTCCCCAGCATGACTAAGACTTGTGCTTCGCCAAGTGAACCACCTTCAACTGGTGCTGGTGTTGCAACAGGCTGAATTTGTATGCCGCCCAAAATTTCGGCGACAGCTGTTGCGCCTGCTTCATATCCGGGCACATAGAAAACAACCGTGACGCTTTGCTTACCGTACGTGACATCAGCGTTGATGGGTTGCGAAACAATGAATTGTTCTGACTGCAGTGCAGTCGACATCTGTCCAGCCGAACCAGTCACTCCAGAAGCATTGGCAACTAAAACCTTGAAACCACTGCGTGGAAGCGTGGTTGTTTCGGTAGGTGCAACACTTGATTCTCCGGTGGGATCAACGATTGCTGCTTCAGTCGTGATAGGTGCACTGACATCATCGCGATCACGATTGACATCACGCAAAATTAAGAAACCGAGCAAGACGGCAATCGCAGCGACAATCACACTCAGTGTGGTTGAAACGCTGACGCCGTTCGCGCCACCTCGGCCACCACGACCTGTTGATTCATTGGCATCTTCTGTGTTCATGCTTGTAACCCTCCGGACTCAGAAGCGCCATCAAGACGCATACGACGACGTCGTTCACGCGCCCTTTGTAAACGGCGAACAACAAGAGGATCGTACGCCAATGCTTCGGCGGTATCCAGCAGCCTGTTCAATTCGTTGTAGTAATCATCAGCCGAACAACTGAAGCGCTCGCGCAACATCAGGTCTTTAACGCCATCTTCGGTCCACCAGCCCCGTTCAAAATCCAGGATTGCTTGTTCACGTTCGCTTAGGGACATGCCTTAAGCCTGCCCGTTGGAGGTGCCCCAATACAAGCACCGACAGAAACCATTTCTCGCTAACAAGGGTGCTATAAGAGCCGCTAGCGACTACTCTCCTGTGTGCATGAGCAGGGAAAATGCCGCAAAGCCTTTCGTTATTGGCGTCGCTGGAGGTACGTGCTCGGGCAAGACGACCGTCGCCGAGCGACTCGTTGAGGTCATTGGCCCCGACAATCTGGCCTTGATTCGCCAAGACGCCTACTACATCGACCGCACGCACGAGGCCTTTGAGGTTCGGGCGGCTGCCAACTACGACCATCCCAATGCCTTTGAGTGGCCCCTTATGATCAAGCAACTCACCGACCTCATCGCTGGGAACACGATTGAAGTTCCGGTCTATGACTATGCCGATCACAATCGTTCAACCGAGGTCGAAGTTATTCATCCCACCCAAATCGTCGTTTTTGAAGGCATTTTGGCCTTGATTGATCCGGCCCTGCGTGAACTTTTTGATCTCAAGATTTTTGTTGACACGCCTGCCGACATTCGCCTCACGCGACGACTCCAACGCGACATCACCGATCGAGGACGCACGCACGACAGCGTGATTGCTCAATATTTGGCCACTGTTCGACCTAGTCACGAATTTTTCGTTGAGCCTAGTAAGCGCTTCGCTGACGTGATTTTCCCTGAAGGCGGCCAAAACGACGCCGCATTCAATGTGCTCGTGGCACGTATTCGCGAAGTTTTACGCTGACCCAACCACCGTACAAAGAGAGCCGGGTGTGGGGATTGAACCCACGACCTACCACTTACAAGGCGGTTGCTCTACCACTGAGCTAACCCGGCGTGTCGCTGACGCAACGCCTGCAGGCTAGCGACGATGACGGGCGACTTCATATGTGGCGAGCGACGCTGCCACAGAAACATTCAATGAACTGAGGCGACCCTTCATCGGAATGCTCACAATCAGGTCACAGCGTTCGCGAACAAGGCGGGATAACCCCGTTCCTTCAGCTCCCATGACCAAACAAATTCCCTCAGTCGCCAAGTCTCCGAGTTCAAACAGCGACTTGTCGGCCGCATCGTCAAGACCCACTACCCAAATGCCCAGTTCGCGCATCCGAGCCAATGTGGTGGGCAGGCCACCCACAACTGACATCGGTACATACTCAATTGCGCCAACGGATGTTTTAGCCACAGTCGGTGTGATGTGCACACTGCGGTGACGCGGCAAAATCACTCCGTCAACGCCGGCACCATCGCAACAGCGCAACAGTGCGCCCAAGTTGCCTGGATCGGTGACGCCATCAACGGCAACCAAGAACGGTGCTTTGCCGGGACGACGACGTAGCAATGCATCAATCGGAACCGAAGGCAATGGTTCGGCGTGGGCCAAGACTCCTTGCGGGGCTTCGCTGCGTGCGGTGTAATCAAGTTTCTTCCGACTGACTTCAATCACCGGCACGCGGTTCGCACGCGCGAGTTGCTTGATGTCTTCAACCACATCGCTTTCATCAAGATCACCAGCAATCCAAACCTCGAATGTGCGGCGGCGACCAGCAATGAGAAGTTCGCGTACCGCTTGGCGACCTTCAATTTGAGTGCCGCCGAGATCATCGTCTTTGTCACCAGTGGCACGACCAGTACCTCGACCAGAAGCACGTCCGGGCTTAATTGGTCCTGCTTGCACGGGGCCGGTACGCGCGGCTCCTCGAGCATCAGGCACGCGAGGACCGCGACTCGATGGTCCGGGGTTACGACCTTTGGCAACGGGGCCACCAGAAGCTGCAGGCTTTCCTTTGCCAGCCGACACTTTGCGCGACGCTGGACGCTCGCGGCCAGCTGGCTTTGGTGCAGGTTTTCCTTTGCCACCTGACACGGGGCGAGGACTGGAACTTTTACGTGCAGCCATCAGACTTCACTCCTATTTTCAACTTGAAAAATCACGGCAACTGCCCAACAAGCAATACCTTCTTGACGGCCGAGCGCACCAAGACCTTCTGCACGACGTCCCTTCACAGAGACTGGTGCCCCCGTTGCCGTCGACAACTTTTGTTGCATCTCTTCGCGGCGCGGCGCCAACTTTGGTTGTTCGCAGACAGCGCTGCAATCGATGTTGCCAATGACCCAACCTTGAGCACGTACCAACATGGCCACGTGATCGAGAAGCTTGAGCGAATCAACACCTTTCCATTGCGGATCGGTATCAGGAAAATGCTGACCAATGTCGCCAAGGCCAGCAGCACCTAACAATGCATCGGCACATGCGTGCGCAATTGCATCAGCGTCACTATGACCTTCAAGTCCGCGTGCACCCTCAAATGTGACTCCACCTAAAACCAACGGTCGATTCGGATCATCGCTGAAACGATGAATATCAAAACCTTGGCCAACGCGTACTCCGGTAATACTCATGAACTGGCCCGCTTACTTGCAATGAATTCGCGCGCCCACACCAAATCTTCGGGATGCGTAATTTTGCGATTGTTTGCTTCACCAGACACGACTATGACGGTACCGCCAATTGCCTCAACCAATGACGAATCATCGGTGCCATCAATCTCGGGGATATACGCCCGACGCAAAATCTCTGCGCGAAATGCCTGCGGGGTTTGCACAGCAACCAAAGTGGCGCGATCAGGTGTACTCACAACATGAGGAACGACTGCGTCAACCACCGATGAGTGCGCCACTTCAATCACCTTCACCGTGTCAACAACGGGCAAACCCGGAACCGAGCCGTCGGCACCGGAAACAACTGCGGCGATCACTGAGCGATACAAATGTTCAGTTGCAAATGGTCGCGCCGCATCATGCACCAAAATCATCGTTGCGTCAGCAGGTACAGCAGTCAGGCCATTTCGCACACTTGCAGTTCGAGTCGGACCGCCCGGCACCACCCGCACCTGCGGATAAGGGGCATGGATGGTCGTTTCATCGGCGACATCATCGACCGGAACAGCAACGACAACCCCGTCGCTACTGGATAGCGCGACCCCGATGGCATGATCGAGCACCCGGCGGTCGTCAATCATCTCGTATTGCTTCATCGTCCCAAAACGACGCCCTGAACCACCTGCGACCACAATTGTCCAGATCTGTGGCGAGGCTCCATTCGGCGGAGTTATCGCTGGTGTTGTCGCCTGAACATCGGACATACGGGTTGAGGGTAGTACCGTATGGTTCTGATGGCTTACGAAGACGTCCTCCTCCGCACCGATTTTTTTGGCGACGCGCCGACCGAACAGGTCTCCGCGATCGCTGCCACTGGCCGAAAGCGCATACTTTCGCGTGGCGATCACTTGTTTGAGGCAGGTGAAGAAGCTGAGTCGATGTACATCGTCATCAGCGGTCGCGTCGCAATTGCGATTGCCAGCGAACTCGACAAGCGCGAGAGCATGGTGGCTCTCATGGAAGCCGGAGATCTCTTCGGCGAAATGGGATTACTTGATGGTGGTCCACGTTCGGCTATGGCTCGCGCCATTGAACCGAGCGAAGTTCTTGAAATTCCCTACGATCCCGTAGGCGAATTACTTGACAACAACCCGAAGGTTCTGCGCGGCGTTGTACGCATGTTGGCCGAGCGCCTTCGTGTCATGGACGGTGCCCTTGCCGACTCCGTTTTCCTCGACGTCACTGGTCGTACCGCCAAGCGTCTTTTGGAACTTGCTGCTGGAGCCGACGAATTTGTTCTACCTGTCACTCAAGAAGAACTCGCTGGCATGGTTGGTGCTTCACGTGAACGTGTGAACAAAGCAATTAGTAGCTTCATCCGCTTGGGCTGGATCGAGCAACACGAGCGCCGCTACAAAATCTTGTTACGCGACCGCCTCGAACTTCGCGCTCGCTGATTGAGCGATGCCGATGGGGCATCCGTCAACAACCCACAACCCACGTCCCTTTGCTTCACCGTAAACATGTGGTTGCGATGTGTACAGGCCAAGTAGATCCGCTTCATCTACGGCCGCACGTCCGAGCAACATCCCAGTACGTGCTCGCCGCAAAGTATTTAACCAATGTTCAGGGTGCGCGCGCACGAAGTTCGGTGATGCACTTGCTATCAACGTGACGTTGCCTGAACTTATTGCGGCCTGATTCATAAAATCAGCAATGCCTGGATACATCGTCGATTCATCAGCGAGTATCAGCGTCGGCTCTTTTTCAAACTCGCTGTACACATCGACGATTTTTGTGTGCTGTCGAAGGTCAATGACCCGACCCCGTGGATGAACCTGCTCCCAAGCATGTTGCATTGCTCCCATCACCATCGTTCGACCCGAATGGCGCGCGCCCAAGATTGCAATCCCTCTTCCGAGTGGCAGACACACCTCAATGAGATCATCGGCCAGCACCGCCCATGATTCGGCCTGTTGCAATGAATCACTCGTGATCATCCGTGGCAGATGACGCAACTCCGGTTGCGATGCAAGTACAGACTCAGATGCACTAACGCCACTTTCTGGTGCCGACAATTGTGCAAACAATTCTCGGCCGTCGCAATCGACCACACAACGACCAGGAGGTGATGTCAATGCCCACTTCTGCTTCACACGGCTACTCAACATCGCCGGAATCGCCGTTGCCTGAATTCCAGAAATCACGCACGCAATGCGGTGGCTCGGTCCCTCTAAGAAAATTCTTTCAAACATCGTCCAGATTTCGAGACCGATGCGATCGTCAATGAAATGATTACGCCAAATATCAATATCGTCAATGAACAAAACCCACTGCTCCTCTTCATCCAAAACTGGTGGTCCGTCAATTCTTTTGATCATCATCAGCAACAGTCGCCGTAACAATTCACGATCGCTGACATCAATATGCTGCGCTGTTGACGATCGCAGGCCAGAACAACTGATTGAGAAGACTTGCGCGTCGCGTGCCACCGATTGCTGGCGCATCATCGTTAACGCACTGGTTTTACCTGTCTTCGCCGACCCAAAAATAAAAACATGTTGTGATAACTCCCATAGAAGTGGAACTTGCTGTTGATGCATCGGGTCATCAACCAGACCAATCACAACTTCAGAATTATGCATGAGCCTCGTGGATGCAATCTCTTTGGCCACGAGTTGATTGGGTAACGCATCAAGCCACGGACGTCGCGGATCGGGAATTTCTACGAGTGCCCGTGATTCATTCACCATGATGACCAGTGACTCAATGTCAATATCTAGGTGTGTGGCCTGAAAGACATACAGTTCATCCGAGCCAAGACGTAAGACTGCTCGACCAGGAGTATCTCGTGAAAAGCTCGCCGCCACGTTCGAGCCAACAATCTCGGACGAATCGTGGCTGGATTGAACTCGTAGTGCGAGTCGGATATTGGCATTTGCCAACACATCAGCCGACAATGCCGATCCGGGACGTTGCGTGGCAACAATGAGATGAATTCCTAAACTTCGGCCGCGCTGAGCAATTCCAACGAGGGATCCGATGAAGTTAGGGACATCCTCTTTCAATGCTGCCAATTCATCAACGACAACAACCAAGCGCGATAAGCGCATTTTCGGGTCATTTCGAAGTTGTTGCTCGCGATAGCGCAACTCTGCCTCAAGACTCACTAACACTCTTTCGGCTAAACCGACATCAAGATCGGTAATCACACCAACTACGTGTGGAAGATTCATGCATGAGTCGAAAGCTGCGCCGCCCTTGTAATCAATCAAGATGAAAGTCACGTCGTTTGGCGAATATTGCAGAGCAAGCCCGATCACCCATGTTCTGAGGAAGTCACTTTTACCTGAACCCGTAGTCCCCACCACAACTGCATGTGGACCATCGTTGACCAGATCAATAGCGATTGGACCATCGGCCGACTCTCCGAGGATCACGCTCAAACAATCGCGGTCTTGTTGTTGCCAATACGTTGCGATTGATTGAGATGAAAGTTGAGAGTTCTTCACAGATGTTGAAAACGGAACTTCTTTCGGCACAAAACTTCCATCGTCGTCGGGATCAATCCACCGCCTGAGAGCCTGCGCAAAATGTCGGGCGGTTGTTTCAGACATCCCATCAATTCCAGTTTCATCAGCATTGAGTGTGTCGCTACACAGAGCCGAAAGATCAAGACGACTTGGAGCCACAACGATCATGGAGACATTTTGGTTGTGAAGAATTCGACGAGCGATTGAAGTTCGGTTGGCAATTGTTTCTTTCTCGTGTACAAAAATCAAACGATGTTTGTTTTCGTAGCCGGCACTTTCAAGATCAAATCGGTCTAAGGGTGTGCTCCGCACCTGAACGAATTCTTTCAAGAACTTCCACTCGTCGTCCACATCACTGGCAAAAATCAACTGCCAGTCGGCTGGTCCAATTTCAACAGCAAGTCGCGCGATCAATGCAGTCACGCACTGACGAGCCCGCATTCCGTAAACCCCAAGAATTTTGCCGGCAGCGATGTTGACACTCCGCGGATAGTGAGTGATGACAATCGGTTGCTCATCGTCCTTGAGCATCACTTCGCGCGCTTCTACGCCAACACACACCTCATCAAGTTTCCGATACGCCCATAAGTGGGCGTCACCTTTTTCAACACTGACCCGCAACCGACCGATTGACGTGTGGCGGTAGCGACGCCGTTCAACTAACGCTTTCGTGAATTCAATGTTTTGCTGATGAAACTGCTCGGTGGTACGCAACACCTTGCGACGCCATCGAATCATTGACCTCCGATAGGAGGCGCGGCTCACTACCCAAGTCAACAACGCGATGAGTCCAGTCGTCATCGCGAAGAGAGCAAAAAGCATTTGTTTGGTCACGACTGCCATCACCACACCAAGCACCGTTCCACTCACGATAGGGACCATTGGCGGCGACATTGGGGCCGTTGGTTCGGGCTCGAGTTCTGGTCGCTTCGGAGCCAAGAGACTTTCTTGATTCTCGTGCAGCACCCGATGGAAGATCGCGGGAGGCCGCTCCGCAGATTGTTGAGCCTGGCGAACCTCACACCAAGATTCGCCGATGGCAACAGTCGGCACATGACCACCGTTGTCAACCTGCAAGACGCCACCAAGTGCCTGGCACTCAAGACGCGGTGGGTTCCAATCAAAAAGCCCATGATGAGGTTCAACCGAGGGATCATCAATCGTGAGTCCCGCCACGTTTGAACGGCCAATGGTCTGACGACCAAGTTGCATGGGCAGAACTGCCCCACTGTCAGGTCCACTCATAACGACAAGTTCGTACGAATTCATGGCGCAGTGATGCCTCGTTGCTCTCACCCACGGTCTCACCACCTGTGTTGATCGAGGTTGTAGTGCGACGGGCGGTGACGGTCCTGGTGCCTAGTGGCGCCATGACACCAACACATATCACTCGAACCGGCCGTATCAGTTTGGCAACCAATCTCATGGCCGAATGGCAACGAATGGCTCGTCAACCTCACAACATTCGCCGAGCAAACTCCTTGGGCTTACCTGGAGAACCCGTTACTCACCTTCAAGAGATGCTGTTACGAAGCGGACTTGACGACACCACAAATGCCGACCACTTTGATGAATACTTGGCCCGACTAGTTGAGTGTGCCAAGGCTGACGACTTAGCGACTCGGATGGTTTTCCAACGCATCATGCCCGGTCTTATTTCTATGGCCATGCGCCGCGCTCCTTTAACTGTCGGGGGTTTATCAAGCGCATTTGATCTCATTGCATCGGCGGCCTGGATCGTTATTCGCAGATTCCCCATTGACCGTCGTCCCCGCCGTGTCGCAGCAAACCTGCTCATGGATATTGAATATCAAGCATTTGTGCGCGAGCCCCGCCTCAAGCGAAATCGCACCGAATTCAATTTTGCACCGGGAGGATTACTGGGGATTGAGTTTGAACGTTTTCGTCGTGGCCAATTTGACAATGATCCGGTAGGCAACAGTGCCTACCTTGACCTGTTGTTTTATGAATTTGAAAAACATGGACTCACCGAGAACGATCTCCAGATATTGCGTGCCATCTGCCATGACATCAACTCCGTCGAGATCGCCCCACATCTCAATATCAAACCGCGCAGTGTTCGCAACCGTCGCGAACGAGCAATCAATAAGGCGCGCGAGGTACTTACCGAACGAGATGATCTACAACCGTGAACACATATTCAACGATCGGGCAGGTCATCGTATCCGGCATCTCCTGGCATGAGCAGCGCATCAATACGTCCGTCATCACGCCACTTCACTTTGGGTAAAAGTTTGGGCGGGGTTCCGATCTTGCCAGCGGCATCCATGATTGCATCAACCGATGAATGTGCGGCCAGGAACTCAAGATTGGCGGTCGTTGGTGGCAACATCAGTAGCTCACCGGCATGCGCACGATTCAGAGCATCACTTGGTGTAACCCACAAGCTGTCAACGGTTTCCTTATCGTCGTGCAGTGGTGTCTGATCATCGGGCATTGCCACGACGAAGAAACGCGTATCAAATCGACGAACTTCGCCATAAGGCGTCACCCAATGAGCGACCCACAACAACTCTTCGGTTTGGGCAACAAGATTCTCGGTGGTCAACACACTGGTCATACTGCGTTCGCCAGCATGAACGGTGTGACGGTACGTCGTAAAGCGCTCGTGCGACACCGGATCATCAAATCGCACGGTCACACCCGTTGAAGTTCGGGCCAACAACACGCCGGCTTCTTCGAAGCATTCGCGGATTGCTGCAATTTCATAAGACGAATCTTCCGCATCAACTGCTCCACCAGGGAAGACATACATTCCTCCGGCGAAAGCGGCCTTGGTTGTGCGACGCATCATGAAAACTTCAACGCCTGTTACATCAGACTCACGCAACAACATCACTGTTGCGGCCGGCCTTATTGCAACACTTGCAGGATCAAAATCAGAATTCTGTGACAAGGTCAGTCCAATTCGCCACGAGGTTCTTCGGCATCGGTGTCAATGAAATCTCCCGATGTAAATCCACCTCGCTGCCGCCCTTGCGAAGAACTACTGCCAAAACCAGTCGAGAAGAACATGCCGCCCTTCTTGGCCCGACCCATGAGGTACGTACGGAAAAACGCACGGGTGACTGGGAACAACATCAGGAGCCCGAAAACATCCGACAAGAAACCGGGTGTTAGTAGCAAGGCACCCGCTCCCAAAATGAGGACGCCGTCGATCATTTCTTTGGTCGGACTTTTTCCCTGACCCACTGCTTCGTTAAAACGGCGCCACACACGAAGGCCTTCGCGCTTCACCAGCCAACTGCCGATGAAACCAACGGCGATCATCAGGCCCAAAGTGTTGAAAAAGCCGATCGCCCCACTCATCTGGATGATGGTGTAGAGCTCGGCTATTGGGGCCACGATGAACAGCAAGAACAAGATCACGCACTCACCCTAGTCAGCGAGTCACGACAAGAGATAGCGTCGCTCTTAATGACTTCTCGTCCACCCAGCGTTGATTCTTTGGCACGATCGCTCGCCCACATCGGATTACCTCATCCGTTGCTGGTTGATGCTGCTCGACAAGCAATCGCTGCAGGCGACCCACAGTTGGCCGAAAAAATAGCCCATGACATTGCGCAGTGTTTGCTTGTCCCAGTCATTAATGCCACAGGTGTTATCGCCCATACCAATCTGGGTCGTTCGCCTGTTGCCCATACTCAAACAGCTCGTGCGCAAAATCTTGAATTTGATCTCACTACTGGCCAACGCGGTAGTCGCCAAGCGGGTATCGGGCAGTTAGTCGCCCGCGCTTGTGGCGCCGAATCAGCGATGGTTGTCAATAACAATGCCGCCGCAGTCATGTTGGTGTTGGCGGCTCTTGCGAATGATCGCGATGTTGCAGTGAGCCGTGGCGAGAGTGTCGAAATTGGTGGTGGGTTTCGTGTTCCCGAAGTGATGGAACAATCGGGAGCGCGCCTGCTCGATGTCGGCACGACGAATCGCACGCGCCTCGCCGATTACCGCAAGGCGATTGATCGCAAGACAACTGATGTCGCACTCGTTCTTAAAGTTCATCCTTCGAACTATCGTGTTGAAGGTTTTGTTGAAGAAACTGCGGTCGATCAACTCGCAACTCTTGGAGTCACCGTCGTTTCAGACATTGGATCCGGCTTACTTGATGCGGTATGTCCTTGGCTCAGCGACGGCCCTCCGAACTGGTTGAGCGGTGAACCTGCGGTCAAACAAACTTTGGCGGCAGGCGCTGACCTTGTCACCTTCAGCGGTGACAAATTGATGGGCGGAGCACAGTCGGGTTTCATTGTTGGTCGCGCCGATTTAGTACAAGCGTGTGCCGCGCACCCTCTTGCTCGTGCGTTACGTCCCGGTGGTTTGGTTCTCGCTTCACTACACAACACATTGATGTCATACCTCGCTCGGACCGCTCAAAAGGACATTCCCTTTTGGCGAATGGCTACAACAAGTGTTGGCGACTTACGCAACCGCGCTCAAGTAATTATTCAACACTCTGGTGTTGGCAAAGTGGTTGATTGCGATTCGCTCCCTGGGGCAGGCAGCGCTCCAGGTGTCACGATCAAATCAGTCGGTCTTTCCATAGAAGGCGATCATCTTGTTGCCCTACGTCGTTTTCAGCCGCCCATCATCGCGCGCGTAAAAGATCACACGACCATGCTTGATCTACGAACAGTTGACCCGACTGATGATGCAGTGTTGATCGAGGCACTTCAGAAAATCACTTGACATGCGCATCATTGCTACAGCAGGACATGTCGATCATGGCAAATCAACATTGATTCGCCGACTCACTGGCATTAACCCTGACCGTTGGATCGAAGAACAAGAACGCGGACTCACCATCGATCTTGGTTTCGCCCATATGCAATTACCGACCGGCGAGAACATTGCATTCATTGACGTGCCTGGTCACACGAAATTCATTGGCAATATGTTGGCGGGCGTCGGGGGAATTAACGCCTGCATCTTGGTGGTAGATGGACATGAGGGTTGGAAGCCACAGACCGAAGAGCATTTGCGAATCATGCAACTTGCTGGGGTCACCCACGGAATCATTGCCCTCACAAAAATTGATCTCTGCGATGCTGATGATCGCGAACTTGCAATGATGGATATCGCCGATCATGTTGCCGAAACTTTTTTGCAGGATGCACCGATTCTGCAATTGAGCGCGACAACTGGCGAAGGACTCAATGACTTCATCTCTGCGCTCAATGCACTCGCGATTACAAGCAATCCTTCAATTAATCATCAGCGACCACGCCTCTTCATTGACCGAGTATTCGCCGCTAAAGGAAGCGGCACTGTCGTGACCGGAACCTTGACCGACGGTTCATTTGCTATTGGCGACAATGTGCTCATCACGCCATCAGGTCGCGAGGCCAAGATTCGCGGAATTCAAACTTTGGGCCAAGCCGTCGAGATGATTGAACCTGGTCATCGCGTGGCTCTCAATCTGTCGGGAATTGATCACTCAGAAATCATTCGCGGCAATGTGGTCATTCACGAAAATAACTGGCATCTTTCCGGCCGAGTTGATGCATCGCTTCAAGTACTTGATTCATTGAAACATGTCGTGTCACGACGTGGCGCTTTCACCGTTCACATTGGTTCGGACGAAATACCGACACGCGTACGAGTGCTTGGACCTGAATCGATTGCACCGGGTCACGAAGGTCTGGTGCGATTGCACCTTTCACGAGCAGTGCCATTACTGCCGGGCGATCGTTATGTGTTGCGCGAAAGCGGGCGTTCAGAAACTGTTGGCGGCGGCGAAATTCTTGATGTCGCACCGAAGTTGCCCGCTTCTCGAGCTCGGCCGTCGCGTTCTGTTGATCGTGTCGTAAACGAACACAGTTGGATCACCGCGAGTTCACTCTCACTTCTCACTGGAGAAAAACGAGAAGCGCAATTCGGTGAATGGATTGTGGATCCAGATGTTCTTGCCACCACCATCGCTGCTATTGAGTCACAGATCACAAAATCAGGTGACACCGGAATTGATCTTCTTGAATTCAACGAACGTGAGCGTTTGGTTGTCGCGACTCTCCCCCAAGTGTCAATTGTTCATGGTCGTGTCACCTTGGTAGGAGTTCATGATCCCCTTCTTGATCACCCCATTATTGAGCAATTGAAATCTGATAGATGTGCTCCTCGCTCACCACTTGGGATCACGCCGCCAGAGTTACGACGCCTCGCCAAGGCCGGACTGCTGTTTGAACGCGAAGGTGAATGGTTTCATGTCTCGGCTCTTGAAACCGCAAGAACCATTGCGTCACAACTTCTGCACAACAATCCTGAGGGTTTCACTATGTCGCAATTTCGCGAAGCGCTTGGGGTGACTCGCAAACACGCGGTTCCGTTAGCCGGCGAACTTGATGCTCGGGCCATGACTCGACGACGGGGCGACGTACGTATTGCTGGGCCAAAAATCTAAACATCTTTGGTTCAAACGTTATAGATATAGCGAAAAGTCAGATTGATACGCGGAGCCACGAACTTCTTGGTCTTTGGAATGTCATGCATCCAACACGCCTGCGACAATCCACTCATCACGAGCAGCGAACCTGATGCTAAAGAAATCTGCCGTAATTCTTTGTTTTCGCGATGCCGAAGACGAAAGTTGCGTTCTCCACCGAAACTCACCGACGCAATTACTGGTTCCGACCCAAGTTCGGGTTCGTCATCTGCGTGCAGACCCATCGAGTCCTGACCATCGCGATACAAATTGACCAACACCGAGTTGAATTTCGCCGATGTCGCAACTTCGCAGCGGCGCTTGATCTCCAGCAAAGTTGGAGTCAGTGGTCGAGGATCAAGTGTGATTCCCGAATACGAATACGCCAAGTCTCCATACCAACATGCCAATCGTGGTTGGGGAACTTCTTTGCCAAACAAAACGATGTTTCGCGCTTCCCATGGAGTCTCATCCATGATGTTGCGAAACATACGCTCACTATCCACTGCACCAAAATATCCCGGACGATAAAACGCACTGCCGTCGAAAGGCAATAGTTCTTGTGGTTGCATGAGTGGCTCATCAAAAAGGCTCATACAGTCACCAATTTTTAGGGCATGGGGAGGTCGGCAAATTGCGATTCAATAATTGAGCGATCTTCAAGATCGCTGATTCCGGCAATCAATTGCACAGTCACCGTATACACATCGCTATAGCGGTCGTCGTCGGCATTCAACAATGCCCGCGAATATCCCTCATACAGTGAATCGATCAACAAATTCGTGGCATTGCCAATGGGCTCCCAAAGCGCATGTGAAGCCAATGCTTCACATAATGCTCGATATGCGTCCTCTTCAGAAAGCTCGCTTCGATCAAGAATGTCAGAAGCATTGTTGTAAGCGCTGATTGCCAACATGCGCCGAGTTTGCTCTGAATCACTCATCACGAGTTCGTTAGTTTTCTTCAGTTGTCGCGGCTTCTTTGGGTCGACGTTCGCGATAATCACGCGCTCCACCTTCTTCAGGCTCGACCTGCAAAACAATTCCGTCAATGGCCACGACTCGCGCCATTTCGCCACTCTTCACTGGAGTTGCGCGGTTTGTGCGGGCCTTCCAACGGGCTGGCCCGATTTGTACAGCACCATCAGGACTGATGTCCGAGACCGCCATACCGACTTCCCCAATCAGACGCTCGCGCCCAACTGTGGGAGTCGCAAAGCGTGTCCGGGTCATGCTGGGCATACCCGAAATAAAAGTGAGAGCAATACCACCAATACCTACGAGCAAACTCAACCACGAAACTTGTAGCGAATGCTGATCAACGACGGGAAACAGGAAAATTGATGAAACCGTAAATCCAACTAGACCAACGCCTGTCCAAAATCTTGGAATGCCAACTTGCACATCAATAGAGAATGCGAGCATTGAAACGAACATCAAGATGAGTGCCCAGTTACGTTCGGGCAGTTCGCCAAGACCGTAGAAAGAAAGCATCAGCAGAACTGAGCCAACAACACCTGCCACGCCAATACCGGCAGTGAAGAATTCAAAGATCAACAGCGCGAGACCAATAATCAAGAACAAGTACGCGACTGGCGGACTTGCCGATGTGTGCAACATCTGTGCCCACAAACCAAGTTTGTGGAAACGAACTGTGGTGATGTCATTCGAAACATTGCCGTCGTCGTTGAGGGTTTCAACAGCAGTATCAAGCGTGACGCCATCAAGGATTAATCCATCAAGTGCATAGACCATGTTGCGAATGGTGGGTGCACCTTCATCGCTGATTTCAAGTTTCAATGCTCCAGCGCGACGAGCATCTTGGAAGCCAAGTGTTTCGGTGCGCAACTGATCAGTTACTTCACCAAAGTCGACATTGTCATCAAGCGGTGTGCCCGACTTTCCGATACGAGTACCAGGTGCCATTCCGGTGGCATCGGCTGCAGATAAAAGTTGAGCGCCCAGACCAGTGGCTTTCGAACCCGAAGGTCCGACCCAAATCGCCACTGGAACAGTCGCGTTGGCGATGCGGTTATAGAGGTCGCGCATTTCATCGCGGCCCACTAACGAAGCCTTTGAGTTGATCTGCAGAATCAGAGCTTGGGCGCCATTGGTTTCAGCATCAGAGATCGCGTTGTTAATGGCATCAACGATGATGTTGTCAATCAGACCCGACACTTGCAGCACGTCAACTGGTGCCAAACCAGCCGCAGTGACTTCGGCGCTTGTCGTGACCGCCTCTTGAGTGGGCGGTTCGGTGCCCGATGACGCATGTGCCACATCAATAAAGCCGAGCACGGAGCCGACGGCAATGAAGAGGATGGCTAGTCTGCGCACGAGTGTCTCCGAAAAAGAAAAATATTGACCCGCTGTTCACCATGTCGCGGATGCTGGTGGTGGCCGGCAAGGGTGGTGTCGGCAAGACAACCGTAACGGCTGCGATGGCACGCGCCTCAGCCGATCTCGGACTTCGGGTACTGGTTGTGACCCTTGACTCGCGGCAGGGGCTCGGCGAGCTGCTGGGTGGAGCCTCCGACGCTGGCTCAGAATATGAAGGCACCCTGATTGCCAGCGGACTCGGCCCAACAAAGACAGGCTCAATTCTGCTCCGCACTTTGACCGCCAGCGATGCCCTTCAGGACTACCTGGGCACCCAAGGTCTGGCCCGTTTGGCCAAACGCCTGGTCTCAACTGGAGTCGTGGACGTGGTCGCCAGCGCGGCACCAGGCATCGATGACCTTTTGGTTCTGGGCAAGCTCAAACATTTGGTTGGTATTGCTGGTCCCGACGGCGAACACGACCTGATCATCGTTGACGGCCCGGCCGCGGGACATGCCATTTCGTTCCTGCAATCCCCCGCAGCCATGGCCAAAACGATCAGCGGAGGCCCATTGCATTCGCAGGCCAACGAGGTGTTGGCCATGCTGCATGACGCCAGCAAGTGTCGCGTGATCATGGTGACCCTGCCCGAGACAACCCCTGTCAACGAACTTGTTGAGACCACCGCGCTGCTCGCCGAAACCGTTGGGGTTCATTTCGGACCTGTTGTGATCAACGGAGTGGATCAGGCTCCTGAAATCACTGCCCTCGTGGCGAAGAATCAACTACCCGAAGGTGAACTCGGTGATGCAGCGCGCTATCGAGCATCACGATGCGCGATGCACGCCCACGCAGTTGAACGAGTGAACCAGCTCGTTGCGACTGGATCAATTTCGTTGCCGCACATTGCTAGTGCTGGATTGTCTGCCGGCGACATTAAAACTTTGGCGAAAGTTTTAAATGCAGAAGTGAGTGCACAATCATGAGTAAGAAGAATTTCCGCGATGTCATTTCAACTTCGCGCATCGTGGTGTGCTGTGGTTCGGGTGGAGTTGGCAAAACGACAACTGCCGCGGCGTTAGCGATGCAAGCCGCCGAAATTGGTCGACGAGTTGTGTTGATCACGATTGATCCAGCAAAGCGTTTGGCCGATGCACTTGGGCTATCCGACTTAAGTAATGAACCTTCGCGCGTACAACACGAATGTTCGGGCGAACTGTGGGCCATGATGCTTGATGCTCGCGCCACCTTTGATGAAGTGATCCGTCTACAGTCGCGAAATAAGCAACAAGAACAGGCGATTTTGACGAATCCGTTTTACAGCAATATTGCGAGTCGTCTGTCGGGCAGCCAGGAATACATGGCGGCCGAAAAACTGTATGAGCTATTCAATGACGATCGATTTGATCTCGTGATCGTTGACACTCCCCCAACTCGTGAGGCTCTTGATTTTCTCGAGGCTCCGCAAAAGCTCATGAACTTTCTTGACCACCGCGTGTATCGCTGGTTAGTGATGCCTGCTCGCGGTGGACTACGCGTTTTGAACTTTGCGGCCCAGCCGATTTTGAAAACCATCGGTCGCGTCATTGGAGCCGATGTGTTGGCTGATGCCATCAACTTCTTTCAAGCCTTTGAAGGAATTGAAGAAGGTTTTCGTCAGCGTGCACTTGCCGTTCAATCGTTGCTGAAGTCGAAGGACAGCAAATATGTCGTGGTTGCTTCGGCGCATCACGACACCGTCCAAGAAGCGATCTTTTTCACCGATGAACTGGCGCGAGTTGGCACCCCAGTGACCGGACTGATCATCAACCGCCTGCAGCCAAAATTTGGCAAGGGCTCCGCCTATCCATCGATCACTGCGGCACGAAAGGCCGACAAAGAAGGCGACACCGATCTGGCGGTGCTCCACCGCAATATGGCTCACCTGCGCCACATCATGCAGGCCGAAGAGGCCACCTTGAAACCCCTACTCGACGCTGTCGGATCGGCCCTGGTGATGAAACTCGATCAGCGAGCGCAAGACATTCATGATCTTGATGCCATCGCCGATTTGGGGCGGGATCTCGTCGCCGCCACCGCCACGAGGTAGCGTTTCATCCGTGCATGTAATCCTCGCTACCGATGCTGACTGGCTGGTCGACGAAGTCGTCGCCGCCCTTGGCGGACCCGAAACAACCTTCACCCATTGTCGCGACGGACGCTCGGTCGTTGAAGTCGTCAAAGGTCGCACACCCGATCTGGTAATTCTCGATATGCAGATCGGCACCATGGGTGGCATCGCAGTCACCATGGATCTTCGTCTCGACGAAAGTGGCGGCACGTTGCCCCATGTTCAGATCTTGATGTTGCTCGATCGTCAAGCCGATGTGCATATGGCTCGTCGTAGTGGCGCCGATGGTTGGCTCATCAAGCCGCTTGATGCACTGCGTCTGCGCCGTGCATGCAAGGCCATCGCTGCGGGAGGTTGCTTCGCTGAAGGAATCCCCGCAGTTGACGAACCGGTCGTTGATGAAATAGCTGAAGTAGTTGCTGCAACAGAAGCTGAAGTCGCAACCGCCAACTGATTACGGGTACGCAATGCCCAGCAACTCATGAATGCGTGAACCAGCGATGCCGTCCGCTGGAATCAAGTGATACCACTGAAAGTTCATCACAGCACGAATCGTTTCTGGTCCATAAGCACCATCCACCGAGATCAAGAAAAAGCCAATGTCAGACAGGGCTTGTTGTAAAGCCGTGACCCGTGGACCAGTGTCGCCGTACCGCAGAGGTTCCGCAGCGCTTTCAGGCTGATAACCCTTATTGGTTT
>JBIKOO010000005.1:0-77924 GCA_044358015.1 Ilumatobacteraceae bacterium | reverse complement strand
GAATCAATCTTCTTTAGGGGATCAGGTTATCCGATTCTCAATGTGTCGATCAGAGAGAGACATCATGACAAAATGGCTCAAGTTATTTGCTCTGCGATGAGGGCACTTCAGAGATTCAGCAGCTGGTAATTACTAGTGCAATCTCTGGCCTGCGCATTGAATAGAAACCCCTATTAGATAAGGGTTTCGGCCTTTTCTCGTCCGACTGCGTCTCGTTACGAGATGGACTAGGCCTTGCCAATTTGTGACAGGGTTTACCAGGTCTTGTCCCCATTTTGTGACACTCTGTCACAAAAATTCGTGACCGGCTAGGTCACGTGTATAAACACAGTTGAGCGACACCATTGGTCTGCGCTCTCGTTGGCACGAGAAAGCGGACGAAGCGCTCACGGAACTGAGAAAACGTCAGGGTTTACTGGCCAAAGGGTGTACCGCATGGCTATTGCTGTGACACCTGAGCCGGATAGTCCGTCAAGCCCAAAGACGACGAGCCCACCAATTCCTGTAACCGGTGTTCCTCCGGCGCCAGTTGGTGCGGTGTCACCCTCGACAGCAAAGGCGATGACTCTTCGTGGAAGTAATTCTGCAACATTTTTAAGTATTGCTAAGACTGCAAATCTTAATGTTCCAACTGGTGCAAAGGTGACGGCGAGTGTGTCGAAGTCTTCTGCAAGTTATTGCAAAGTGAAGGCCAGGAAAATTATTGCGGTGAAGTCGGGCACCTGTGTTGTAGTAGTTAGAGTTATGCCGAAATATTTAAAGAAGACAACATTCAAGACAACTTCTAAGACAATCAAAATAGAGTCAAAGAAATAGCTTCACGTGTCAGATAATGCCCGTGGAGTTGTCTCGCGAACTAATCACAGAATAGCAATACGAGAAGTGGGATTGTCCGATGGCACATCGAATAGTTCGTCTTAGCGAGCGCCGGCTCGTTGATACGAATGCGACGCAATTGGTGCAAACGCCACGATTAAGCCAATTGCCCAAACAAGCGGGAACAGGACCATGAACGAAGCGCTGTTTACCACTTCTAGTGTGGTTCTATCCGCCTGCGATAATTCGGTGGTCATTCAGATTAATAATGAAGTCAAGATGGCGTCCCAACACCTACCGCTGTGTGAAGTCTTTGCCAATTGATTTTGCGAACCGTACTTCAGATAAGTGGTTGACTCAATGGCTGGAGTTCAACCACTTAGCACTGTGATTTGGGCGAAGTGATTCAGGCAGGCCACACGACGACCAAAGGGCATTAATTATCGTGCCGTGGTTTTGGGTTTCGCGTTCATAACTTAGAACGGTCACGGCCTCGTGGCCAAGCACTCCTGCGTAAACACCAATTAATTCGTCCCAATCAACGATCCACGAGTCTGGATCCGTATTCATGAAAGACTCAAAGTGAGCACTACTGGTGGCGTGTTTCGTCTTGGTGAGTTGGTTCTTCCAAGATTGAAGAAACGATTCCGCGTCACGGAGGACGCAAACGACTTTGCAGACTCGCCCGTCTAGAGCCTCGACCAGGCGTTCAACCTCTTGTCGAGTTCGAATGAATGAAAGGGCTTCATGCGAGGCCACGACTCTTCGGGCGGGAGATTGCATTTGGCTGATGCAATTTTGAAGCATCTGGCGTTGCATTGACGGTAGAGATGAGTCAGGAAACATACTCCTGAGAGGAATATTCAGTTCGCTCCGCAGACTGATCAGCGCGAGCTCATGGGACCAACTAGTTCTTTTTGTCAGCCCACTCTGAAATACATGAACTCCGTGGCTTGCTAGAGATGCCGCCGAAGCGGCGAGGGTGGTCTGGAATGAGGTTGTGCCCGTCTTGTGTGTCCCAATATGCAAGACCACGTCACGGACGTCGGAACTGTCCACACTACAAATAGTACCTCCAAAAGTTCTCAACACGGAGAGCTCGTAAGAGGTGGAACAGAGTTTTGAATGTCCCCACATTTTTCGTTAAATATGTCCAACGCTTGCTAAATGTCCAACCCCCCCAAAAAATAAGCCCATCTCCCACGAGATGAATAGTTGGCCAGAGCTCGGTCAGCATTCGAACTCTACTTCGAGACATTTTTACGACACATGGCGGCACGCACGACGATTGGCATGGGTACGACCAAACGAAACGCGACGAACCTCGCACAACGGTTCTCCTCACGCCAACTCCTGTGGGCGGCATCGTCGGAATAAACACACTTTCATCTTTGAGGGCGCTGCAAAGATTCAAGAGTTGGTGATTACTCGTGCAATCGCTGGTCTGCGGTTTACCTGGTGGAGTAAAAAACCTTTGCAGTTGGGACGGACCCAACAGTTGATCTAGGTAGGGCCCCGCAACGACCACCATTGGGCACGCAATCAAAGCTAGTATTTTGGACCCGTAGTCCAGTAAACACATCGTAGAGATCTTGTTCCAGATGCTGAGTACAGATGTTTGCAACTGGTCCTTGTTCTGTGTAGCCTCCATCCCATGACTGAAAAATTAGGCAAAAACACTGGGTTAAGTCACTTCTCGGTGCCAGGTGGACGACGAGCGTTAATTGCGTTGGTCAGCCTCACCATCGTGTCTCCAGCGGTTTTGCCAGTGGTGTCTGCTTCCGCATCGACTGTTTCAGAACAACCTCGTGCTTTTCCATCAGTACCGACCAATGGTGTGCAAGGTGTGACTGGTGCTACTGGTGCCCAAGGTGCTACTGGTGCTACTGGTGCTACTGGTGCGCAAGGTGCTACTGGTGCTACTGGTGCTACTGGTGCTACTGGTGCGCAAGGTGCTACTGGTGCTACTGGTGCTACTGGTGCTACTGGTGCGCAAGGTGCTACTGGTGCTACTGGTGCGCGAGGTGTGACTGGTGCGCAAGGTGTGACTGGTGCGCGAGGTGTGACTGGTGCGCGAGGTGTGACTGGTGCGCAAGGTGCGCAAGGTGCGCAAGGTGCGCAAGGTTGGCAAGGTTCGCAAGGTTCGCAAGGTTCGCAAGGTTCGCAAGGTGCGCAAGGTGCGCAAGGTGTGACTGGTGCGCAAGGTGTGACTGGTGCGCAAGGTGTGACTGGTGCGCAAGGTGCGCAAGGTGCGCAAGGTGCGCAAGGTGCGCAAGGTGCGCAAGGTGTGACTGGTGCGCAAGGTGCGCAAGGTGCGCAAGGTGCGCAAGGTGCGCAAGGTGTGACTGGTGCGCAAGGTGCGACCGGTGTTCAAGGTCCTCCAGCAGTATTCTTAGGAACTTGGTCGGGAAAAACTACTTACAACATTGGTGACTTGGTTGAATTCGACGGATCGTCGTATGTAAGTCGAACTGAAGGCAATGTAAACCAATCTCCGATTGTTGGGGCAACAGGCGGCTCAACCCCATGGGCTCTCTTGGCCTCTCAAGGTGGGACTGGTTCAACTGGCGCGACGGGTTCGACTGGCCCACAAGGCATGACTGGTGCGCAAGGAGTCACTGGTGCGACCGGTGTACAAGGTCCTCCAGCAGTGTTCTCAGGAACTTGGTCGGGAACCACTACTTACAACACTGGCGACTTGGTTGAATTCGGCGGATCGTCGTATGTAAGTCGAACTGATGGCAATACAAGCACTCCGATTGTTGGGGCAACAGGCGGCTCGACCCCATGGGCTCTCCTGGCCTCTCAAGGTGGAACTGGTTCAACTGGCGCGACGGGTTCGACTGGCCCTCGGGGTAATACCGGGGCGACTGGAGCAGCAGGAGCGACTGGAGCAGTAGGTCCTCGTGGCGTGAGTTTCCAGGGTGCTTGGAATCCAGGTACTAGTTACAACATCGGAAACGTCGTAGTTCTCGGAAGTTCGAACTACATCAGCGTGACAAGTTCTAACACTAGTAATCCTAGTGGTGCTACCGCAGGTGGTAGCCCGTGGGCCCTCTACATGCAAAGTGCGACGGGTGCAACTGGTGCAACTGGTGCAACTGGTATTCGAGGTGCAACTGGTATTCGAGGTGCAATGGGTGCTCAAGGTGCTCGAGGTGCTGCGGGTGCTCGAGGTGCTACTGGTGCAACTGGTATTCGAGGTGCAATGGGTGCTCAAGGTGCTCGAGGTGCTCGAGGTTCGACGGGTGCTACTGGTGTAATTGGAGCAACTGGAGCAACTGGAGCAACTGGAGCAACTGGAGCAATAGGTGCTCGTGGCGTGAGTTTCCAGGGTGCATGGAATCCAGGTACTAGTTACAACATCGGAAACGTCGTAGTTCTCGGAACTTCAAACTACATCAGCGTGACAAGTTCTAACACTAGTAATCCTAGTGGTGCTACCGCAGGTGGTAGCCCGTGGGCCCTCTTCATGGAAAGTGCGACTGGTGCTCAGGGCGCGACTGGTGTGACTGGTGCTCAAGGTGTGACTGGAGCTCAAGGCGTAACCGGCGCTACTGGTTCAACTGGTGCTCAGGGCGCGACCGGTGTGACTGGTGCTCAAGGTGTGACTGGTGCTCAAGGTTCAACTGGAGCTACTGGTTCAACTGGTGCTCAGGGCGCGACCGGTGTGACTGGTGCTCAAGGTGTGACTGGAGCTCAAGGTTCAACTGGAGCTACTGGTTCGACTGGTGCTCAGGGCGCGACCGGTGTGACTGGTGCTCAGGGTGTGACTGGTGCTCAGGGCGCGACCGGTGTGACTGGTGCTCAAGGTGTGACTGGAGCTCAGGGTTCAACTGGAGCTACTGGTTCAACTGGTGCTCAGGGCGCGACCGGTGTGACTGGTGCTCAGGGTGTGACTGGTGCTCAGGGCGCGACCGGTGTGACTGGTGCTCAGGGCGCGACCGGTGTGACTGGTGCTCAAGGTGTGACCGGTGTGACCGGTGTGACTGGTGCTCAAGGTGTGACTGGTGCTCAGGGCGCGACCGGTGTGACTGGTGCTCAAGGTGTGACGGGTGCTCAAGGCGTAACTGGTGCTCAAGGTGTGACTGGTGCTCAGGGCGCGACCGGTGTGACTGGTGCTCAGGGTGTAACCGGCGCTCAGGGTGTAACCGGCGCTACCGGTGCTCAGGCCGCGACCGGTGCTACTGGTGCTCAGGGTGTGACTGGTGCTCAAGGCGTAACTGGTGCTCAAGGCGTTCAAGGTCCTCCAGTAGTTTACTTAGGAACTTGGTCGGGAACCACTACTTACAACATTGGCGACTTTGTTGAATTCGGCGGATCGTCGTACGTGAACCGAATTGAAGCTAATATAAATCAATCTCCGATTCTCGGGGCAACAGGTGGCTCGACCCCATGGGCTCTTCTGGCCTCAGGTGGAGCTACGGGTGCTACCGGTGATACCGGACCTGCAGGTGCGACTGGTCCTGTGGGTGCTACCGGTGCTCGCGGTGCTACCGGCCCTGCGGGACCTGCCGCTGATCCGTCAGCAGAAACGATGACCGTTGTTGCACTTGACAATTCTCTATATGATATTTATCCATTAGCCAAGGATGCTGGGAAGATGTATGTCTTTGGACAGGCTTCCGCTTACACGGTTGTGTTTGACAATTTCGATAATTTAACGGGTAAGCGATTTGAGTTCTTCAATAACGGTGTAACCAATTATACAATCGACTTTCAGATTGGCACCACTGTTAACGGCGAACTTGTCACTTCCACAGATTTGGCGGTCACAATCAGGCCAGATGAGCATGTTGTAGTAATGGGTATTGGTCAAGGAGAATACATTTACTGGATTGACTGGAACAGCAGCCCAGCCTGACCTCTTTAGAGACCACAAGAAAAGATTGAAATTAGTATGAGTGTTGAAGATACGCAGAATGAAACTGAAAACGAGAAGCCCAAGGCTGGTGCACTTAGATTAACTAAGTCCCAGTTGAGGGGTGTGCTCGTCGTCGTGGCGCTGATTGTCATTGGGTTGATCTATAGATCCAATGGTCAGTCAGATGGTCAATCAGGATCAGTGACATCTGAGCAAAAGAGCCTGCTACAGACTGCAGAGGATGCAATTGCTCTCAACCCTCAAGATTCTGAGGCCTGGTATGCGAAAGGTGTTTACCTGCAAACTGAAGTCGGCGATAATCAGGGTGCGGTGGTGAGCTATACCCAAGCTATTGTGATTAATCCAGGATTTCTGTCGGCGTTGTTCAATCGTGGACTGGCTTACAAAAATTCAGATCGATTCGACGAGGCAAAGGCTGACTTTGAAAAAGTCTTAGAACTCAAAAATGGCGAGGCCCCTCAGGCACTTTATTACTTGGGTCTTATCGCCACCGATCAAGGTGATGCTAAATTGGCCGATGAGTATCTGCAAAAGGCATATAAGCTGGATCCATCACTTAAGCCGTGAACGATAAAGACGACTTCGGCGCCCTTGATGTGAGAGATCACGTGTCTATAGGGCAGAAGCCGTCAGAAACATCAAGGGAAGCTGATGATCAAGGCGCTGTACGTCTAGGTTACGCAATCGAATCCAAAGAATATCTCTCTTTACGTCAGTCTGCTTTTAATTGTCTTGAAGTATGGGGTGATCATCCAAATCATATTGAGCCGCTCTATGCAGCCGCTCTTCTGTTTTCTGAGAACAATGATGTGCATCTTGCCTTGATGGCTGCCGAATATGCGATGAGCATTCGGGTGCGACCACAAATGTATAACCGGTGGCCATTTCAAGACGAATCTTCAGGATGGCAATTAGAACTTCTTTACGCACGTTTACTCGTTCGTAAAGAATGTGTGGCAGATGCAATGGCCCACTACGGATCAGTGCTTTTGAGTTGTGAAGACTCTGCGCGTCCAACAATCAAGGAAGAAGTCTTGTTGGCATCTCGGCGCCTGCCATTGTGTAAAGTTTCCGTCCCTTGACTCGGCAACTCTCACCGAAGGCAGCGATCTTAGGTTGTCTCGCCACTGTGTCTTCGTTAATTGCCATTCTGGTTAGCGGCGAGAATCGAGATTACGTAGCTGACAAAATGTTGCTTAAGCGCAGTTATGAGCACTGGCTACCATTTTGGGCTCCTGACCTTGGCGGGTCGTCTTACACGAACTTTCACCCTCAAGAAGTGGTTGACTCTTACGGATATACGTTCCACTACATAAGTCATCTCGTTTCTCGTTTGGTTGCGTGGCTGTTTGGTGAAGACTTTCGGGCTCTCGGAAGTACCTCGGTGATGGCGCAAAATGCACTGATTGCGATTTTGGGGGTACTTGGCTGTTGGGCTGTGGGGTTGGTGTGTCGCGAGGTGCTTCAGTCGCGGCGTGCAGAATTAGTGGGAATCCTGGGCACCTTCTTTTTACCATTATGGCTTGGCCATAGTTGGATGAATCAAAAAGATGTTCCTTTCGCCGTTGGTTTCGCATGCGCGACTGCCGTGGCGACGTTGGCAGCGCATCTTCCGCTTGGAGAAAAGGCGACCTTTACTCAGAAACGGGAACTAGCAGTAAGCGCGTTCCTCGCTATATCACTTACCTTCGGCACCCGGCCCGGACTTTCTATCCTGATCCTTCCACTTCTGGGCTTTGCGGGCTGGCAGGTTTATCTGCGCTCTCGTGAGATGTTAAAGCCGTTGTCAACTGGAGTCTTTGGAGCCACCGCGTTGGTGCTGATAACTAATCCGGCGTCGATTCCCAATCCGATTGATTGGGCGTGGAACGGTGTTGTTATTGGTCGAAACTTCACCGGATACGACGGACAGGTACTTTTTGACGGCGAATTAATTGGATCCAGGAAACTCGGTTGGTGGTTCCTCTTCAAGTCGCTCATATCGTCGATGCCACTTGTTGCGATTCTCGGAATGGCTGCTGGTGCTGTTTTCCTGATTCTGTTTGCACTCCGCGGGCGTTTGTGGAGGATTATTCCGGTCGCGTACCACGCCGTGGTTGTTGCGGCAGTCGTGCTAGGTCTGAGCAGTAACAACTACAACGTTGGACGTCAATACATTTTCATTGTTCTCGGATGGCAGATGGTTGCAATTTTTGGACTGTGGTCGCTGCTCTCAATGAGTAACCGCAATCTACGATCGGTTTTTCGAATCTCAGTGTTGATCTTGGCGGGCTTTCTTGTTATCGACAACGTCAGCATATTCCCTTACCAGTATGTGTATAGAAGTGAGATTGCTCGCCGGGCGGACAACTTTGCCGAAAGTGTCGAGTTTGATTATTGGGGAATGGCGGGCAGGGATCTTGTCTCGGCTATTCCGAATGAGCCGAATCTTGTGATTTATTTTGGCGCTGGAGATTGGAGCTTTGGTGGCAAATACAACCCTCAGAGCGGACAACCATTTGCACCGGCAGGTTCAACGATATTGGAGGACCGCGATTCGTGGACGTCCGACGACGGTAAACTACTGGTTGACTATGTGCCGTGGTTGCACTATTGGCCACCAACGATGGATCGATGGTTCAGAAGACCGCTCGAGAATTGCAAGATTGTGCATTCGGCATATGCAGTGATGCCACCACAGCGTGTGCTCTTAGGGAGTCTTTACAAGTGTCGTTAGACGTGAAACTCCCGTAGATTTCGGTGTACTCGCCACAAAGAAAACAATGATTTAAGGCCCTGTCGCAGGGAAACTTTAGAACCCGGTACGTCCCGCCAACTTCGCAACGGGACTTCGAGAGCATGCTGTGGGAAAGCCCCCAATCGTCCAAGGCGTCCGAGCAGTTCGACGTCGAAAGACCATCGGTCGCAGAACGGTGTAGATAATGCCTGGCTGAGTGCGGGGGTGTTGCGAAAAAACTTCACTCCAGCCTGGGTGTCGTATACATATGTGCCAAGAGTTTGCGCAGCAAGGAAGGCGAATACTCGCCCAGTGATATGTCGACCCATACGACGTTCGATTCCACTTCCGCAGAGATGAATTCTGGAGCCAAAGACTATTTCAAGCGATGAGTTTTCCTGGCAAACAGACCACAAGCGTTGTACCTCTTCAATTGGTGTCGCGAGGTCGGCGTCGATATAAGCCGTCCAGGAAGGTCCCTCGGTAGTCGCAGCAAGAAAGCCACATCGAATAGCCTCACCCTTGCCAGCGTTGGCGGGCAGGGACATAACCCTCACGCGATCTGGCTCGCTGGCAGCGAAGTCTCCCAACACATGAAGGGTTCGGTCTGTTGATCCGTCGTCGACGAACAAAAGTCGTGCCTCGGGAGCAAGTGACAGTAGTCGCCGAAACTGACTGATTTCAATTCTCGTCTCTTCGTTAAAGCAGGGGACGACAATGGTGAGCATCACGTTGCACCGAGATACAACTCAAGATTTTTGGTAGTTACCTCTTGGATCTCTTTCGGAAGATCACTTCTCTCCAGTAGCCACTCGCAACTTTCGCGACCGATTTCAAACTGCCCTACATACCAGCTAGCAATTGATTGCTCGTATCTGAGTCGCCAGATGTATATGTCGGATTCCAAGAAGAGTTTTGTCGGATCGGCAGATCTTTGCAACCCGTCATTGACGAAGAGCCACGCTAAGTTCCACCAATTCTGATTTCGCGCCAGTTCGGCGATGTAGTGCTGTGCTTCGGCGCGCGTCGGGTCGACCTGGTAAGCCATCATGTACATATGCATTTGCATTCGCGGGTTGGAGTACTGCGTTTTGGATAGGTGACCCATACGAAGAAATGAGATGTACACCTCTTGGGCGAATCCAGCCTGTTGCCTGGTGCGGTCCCCGTAGGCTTGCACAGCTTCGGTGAGCCGACCAGCTGACTGCAGTGAGGTAGCAAGGTAGAACGTATACCGCGAAGCAAGAGCCTGATCATCGCAAGTTAATAGGGCAGATTGGATGAGTTGTACGTCTCTGGCGTATTTAGCTGTCTGATCTAGATTGCGGAAGCTGATACCCGCCCCATTGTAATTGAGGAGGAATCCTTCAAGGTTGCTACCTCCTGTGGCCGTCGGGTTGACAGCAAGGAACTCGTGCACAACACCACGAAATATTGCGTCAACTGTGCTGCGCAGCAGCAGCGGTCGGTGATACAACGTTGACCCTTGACGAAAAATAACGTTGTGCACATCTGCGACGAGTTGTTGACGGAATTCCACGCCATCAATGGTTGCTTCAACGACGTCGTCGGCATCACAGATGAAAACGTATTCCCCATACTGTCGGGCAATTTCTAGTGAGAGGTTTCGTGCCGTAGAAAAGTCGGACCACTCCTGCGGAGTGATGACACCGGGGAGATGTCCGAGATGTTGTTCAATGACCGCAACAGTGTTGTCGGTAGAGCCAGTGTCGACAATCGAATAGCAGTCAATATAGGGGAGAAGTGCCTGCAAGGTTTCCGGAAGCACGGCTTCCTCATTGCGCACGATCATGGAAAGACAAACGCGTTTGGTCATATGAAATTCAACTCCATCTCTTCGGTCCGAAATTTGACCGCTCTTCCGCAAACAGCGGGTGCTTTCGTAGTTCGTCGTAATTCACATCAATAAAGTTCTTGTATCCGGACTTGTTGGCATCCCACATTTCGTACTTAATTTCTGCGATTGGTCGCTGGTCAGTCTTGGGGATTGCGAGGTGGTGACGTTCAAAGCCCTCTTCGCGGGCTCCCCAATTGATTCGTCGCTGCGATGCGATGATGTCTTCAACGCTCCTTCGGCAAACAACGGGAATCACGGAGGGGAAATCTTTCAGTACATCCGTCAGGTGATGGAATAGTGCTGGCGCTTGGGCAACCCAGCAGCGTGAACGAGCAGCCACTTCGCGGAACTGTGCATAGTCAAAAGTTTGGAAGTCGACCTCGTCGATGTGCTGAATGCCGAGGTCAAAGCTGATGGCGTGAGCAAGGAAAGTGGATCCCGAACGCTGTGGACCAGTGACGAAGTAGCAATTGTCAGAGCTGATTGCACCGATGGAAAAGGTGACATTGCCGCCTAACGGATGATCAATGTGCACATGGCCGCGCCCGTGGGTGACACCCCGGACGAGTAGTACGGTCTGAGTCGGCGCCGTGGTGAATGCTTCAAATTTGATTGACCTGAAATCAGATGGACTCAACTGTGGGTCATCGCTGATGTCAGGTGATGTAATTGTCCAACGATTAGCGAGACCAAAACCTGCTTGTAGTTCATCGACATGGAGGAATTGTGGAGATTCGCTTGCGACATGGTTTCCCAAGTTCTTCTGGATGGGTTTGCGTTTTGTCGAGACCCGGGATGTCAGTTCCTCTCGGGTTAGGAGACCGTCTCCGAGCGATCCTGATTGCAAGTGGGAATGGAGATCGGCCATTGTCACCACTGAGTCGGCATCGGTAATACAGAATGTCCCTTGAATAATCTCTGCTGAGCGAATGGTGGGCCATTCAACGCGAACCACTTTGATACCTCCGGACCGCGGCACTAGGACGATCAATTGATCAAGTCCCTCAACCGCGGCCGCAACAATCAGACCATGAGACAGTTGAATCCGTGCAAAGTGATCGTCGACGGTGATTGTCGTAGCGATGCTCATTAGACCACCTCGGGGAAATAGTCAAAGTTGGCTGTTATTGATCGCATGTCACCGCTATCTTTCCCGGCCAGTCGTGAATCGCGAAGATTCAAATCCGTCAACCGGCGCCGGATGTCGTATTCGTAAATTTCTGAGATTGCCTTGACGGCTGATTGGATACTTGCAAATCGAGCGAACTGTGTATTCGAATTATCAGATCTAAAGTGCTGGATGTACGAGCAGTGGTGGATGTGTACGATCCGAGTCGCAAGGAAGGATCGGAGAGTCAGTTCATAGTCGTCGGCAATCGGTAGATTCGGGTTGTGACCCCCGATTGAGCGATAGAAGTCGGTGCGCCACGCGCGAAGATGATTTGGCATTGACACAATGTGGCGTACGGTGTGTCCGTTTAGTTCTGGTGACACCGCTACGAGCCTCTTGGCCCCGTCTACGTTCTGGGTGACGTAATGACCGAAGTTAAACGCAAAAGTGTCCCCGTACCACTGGTCATCAACGCCATCCACGAGTTCAGCCCAGTCGGTGTAAAACATCCCACAGTCGGGAAACCGCAGTGACGCGGTTGCAATGTGCTCAAGCGCCTGCGAGGTTAACTCATCATCGTGATCCAGTTCGAGAAGCACGTCACCTCTGCATAGATCAGCAATTTGCTTTTTTAAGTAGCCGACTCGTCCAGTAGCTCGCGTGCTCGAAACGGCTCGTACTCGATGGTCAGCTTGCGTAATCTGGTGAATGATCTCCCGAGTTTTCGAGCACAACTCGTTGGTATCTTCTAGCAATACCCACTCCCAATTGTCATACGTCTGTTTTCGTAGCGACCGGTAGGCACGAAGTAAGAAGGTTGCTGGTCCGTTTGTAGGAGTGAAGATGGAAAGCAAAGGACGACCGGGCGACATAGTTGATGAGCCATCAAGTGCGGCGAGCCAAACCGACTGCACGATTGCCGAAAGCACCTGCGGAGATGTATTGGCGAGGGCGGAGAAGTTAACTGTCAAATAGGGGGTGTGGGTCGCGACACACTCTCTTTGAACACGGTTCGCTTGCCACGACTGCAACGATGTGGTCAAAATAACTGCAAGCGGGCGAGCGGAGTGGACACGAGTCCCTACGTCAGTCCAAGGAATTTGCACGAAATGGAGGCCGCCCTCGGAAACTGGCCCGCCAGATGACTCTGATCGATCAACGTCTCCGACTGCTACGAGTACATCAAGTTGACTCATATGGTGTGAGCTTTGGCCACGGAACTATAGGTTTTCTTGGAGCGCATGTATAGTAAACCCACTAGATTTCGGGGTTGGTCAGTCACTTCATAACTATAGCGCTATCAGCGTTTCTTTAGTCAGTAGTTCGTTGGATGGAGCGATGGATTTCCTCACTAGTGGACGAAAGTTCCATTCCTGCGAGGAGTGTCAAATTGCAGGTGGACCCAATACATTCAAAACGAAATTGTTGGAGGCGCCAAGTTGGGGATACGCATCAACCCCGCTACCAGATAAGGGTTTCCTGAGTCTTTCAATTTGAAGATTAGGACTGGTTGAGTCCTTGTGATCATGAGCATTGATTGGATGTCGCGGCCCCAGATCATCGGCTTGATGCCGAAATACTCGCACTTTGCGATCAAATTGCTTAACGTTTGCCGGTGCGCTGATACAGCCGTGTGGCGATCGGGGCGAAGATAACGATCAAGAGAATTGCCCAACCGAGCGAATACAACATCGCATTCTGAAGCGGCCACGAAGTTGGCTCAGGAGTTTCAGCTGGCAAGTTTCCGAAACGAACACGTACCGCATGCGTCAATGTCGACACTGGGTTCCATTCGGCAATGGGTTTCAAGATGCCGGGCAAACTGTCAGACGGTACGAACGTGTTGGCGATAAAGGTCAGCGGGAAGAGCACGATGAATGTTGCATTATTGACGACTTCTGGTGTGGGAACTAGCAACCCAAGACATGCCATCACCCACGAAAACGAGTACGAGAAGAAGAGCAGCAACAAGTAGGCAACAACAGCATCAAGAATTGAACCACGGATGCGCCAGCCCACTGCAAACCCTGCCAGCGACATGATGATGATTGACAGCAAGTTGTAGACCACATCGCTGGCTGTGCGACCAGCGACGACCGCCGAGCGCGACATCGGCAGTGATCTGAATCGGTTAATCAAACCTTTTTGTACGTCTTCTGCCAATCCCGATGCGGTGAATGTTGCACCGAACACGACGGTTTGAGCGAAAATTCCAGCGATGAGGAACTCGCGATAACTGCCGCCCGGAATATCAATTGACCCTCCGAACACATAGGCGAAGAGCAACACGAACATCAGCGGCTGAATGACGACGAACACCATCACTTCGGGCACGCGGCTGATGCGAATGACGTTTCGGCGGGCGATTGTGGTGGCATCGCGAATCATGCTGATCATGACTGCTCCTCCTGTGTCTTGTGTCCAGTGAGTTCCATGAATACGTCATCGAGCGTGGGTCGTCGCAAACCAATGTCAACGATCTCTATGTTCTGGGCCGTGAGTTCTGCCATGACCGAACCAAGAGCCTCAATACCCTTTGAAACAGGAATCGAAACGAGAACTTCTTGATCGTCGATGCGAACAGCCCCAATTGCGAATGGTCGGACGATTTCCTCAACACGAGAAATATCTGTAAGTAGCGCGAGGTGAATATCGAGATGCTCACCACCGATGCGTCGTTTCAATTCTTGTGAAGTGCCACGTGCAATCGCGCGACCATGGTCAATGACCACGATGTCGTGAGCTAACTGATCGGCTTCTTCAAGATATTGCGTCGTGAGAACTACGGTGGTGCCAGCTTCAACGCGTTCGCGAATGACATCCCACAATTCACCGCGACTTCGTGGATCTAACCCGGTCGTTGGTTCATCCAGGAAAAGAACCGGGGGATCGGCGAGCAGTGCTCCTGCCAAGTCGATGCGGCGTCTCATTCCGCCCGAGAAAGTTTTGAGTGGTCGATGTGCAGAATCGCCCAGGCGAAAGCGCTCAATGAGCTCGTTTGCTTTCTTGCGGGCGGCCGGGCGACGCATGCCGTAGAGACAGCCGATCATTTCAAGGTTTTCTGTTGCAGTGAGATGTTCGTCAACAGCGGCATATTGCCCAGACAAACCAATCAATGAACGTACCCGTTGGGGTTCTTTGATGACATTGACGCCAGCAACTCGTGCTGTGCCGCCATCGGGCGCGATGAGTGTGGTGAGAATTGAAACTGCTGTGGTCTTGCCAGCACCATTCGGACCAAGTAGACCGAGCACCGTGCCAGTTGGCACCGAAAGATCAAGGCCATCGAGCGCAACGACGTCTCCGTAATGTTTGGTGAGACCACTCGCTTCAACAGCGAACTCGCCTGTGTAGTTATTTCCCGATGAATTGTCCACGGCTGAAAATCATATCTACATTCAATTGAGAGATTCGGTCAGGGTCTGTTGCTTGTGAAATCTTGAATCGTCGATTGGCTATCTAATTGCGTGATGTGAAGCGGCGTAATTGCGATCGAATCAGATCATCAACATCACGAGACACATCTGGTCCGAATCCGCTTCGCATGTCGAAGCCTTCAACATGCATATGTCGCGCGCCTTTTGTGCGGAGGCCAGATTTCATTGACTTCACGAGCGAGTCGGGGCCGCACATCACAATATGGGCTTTTCGTAGGTGATCACTACGTATTTCTGTGAGCACATGATGTGGCTCTAAGCGATTCTTTTCATCAGATGCGTGCACATGTAGATGGATTCGACCTTCACGTGCTGCGGTTTCCAACAATTCAATAGCCGGAGCCTGATGTCGAGATGGAACGCAGTAAAAAAGGTGTGGCGTGGGGCCATCGTTTGGTTCCCGTGAGAGAGACGTTCCGAGGAAAGGGGTGATTCCAACACCGCCGGCCACCCAAATAACTTGCTCAACGGGGTGATCAGGAATCGGGGCTAAATGACCGTACGGTCCTTCAACAATGACGCGATCATCAATAGCAAGCGAAGCGACAAGTAAATGAGTCCAGTCACCAAGATCACGAATGACGAACCGCAGACATTTTTCTTCTGGAGAGGAAGCGATGGTGAAGGGATGCGGCTCTCGCAGACCCGGGACTTTCACCTTAAGAAATGCGAATTGCCCGAGTTTGTATTTCAACGGTTCACCAATGGCTTCAAGTTCAATTGAAATGACGTTGCCGACATGTTCAATACTCGAGACACGATGAAGTTTTCCTCGGCGAATCATGTCGCGCCACAAAACGCGGTAGATCCATGCAGCGAGACCCAGAAGCATGAATCCTGTAAACCATAAACCCCAGAACGAAGCATTGGCGTAGGGCTTTGTTGATGTGTAGAAGTGCCAGCAGGCAAAGGCGTACGGAAGTACGAGAAGTTTGTGGGTTAAACGCCACCATCGTGACGGCAGCCAACGAAGAAGACTGATGCCGACGAGAATGTAGAGCAACGTTGAACCGGTTTCTGCTAGATCTTCTGCAGCATCTGCTATATCTTCAGATGCTCCTCTTATTCCCTTGACGTCGTCAACCATTTCAAGGTGAAGCCACATTGCACCGACTGATAGTGCGCCGAACCATCGATGCCACACGTACATTCGGTCAAGGCCACCAAAGATTTGTTCAATAGGGAGAGCGCGCGTCGAGAGAAGATTGCTCCAGGTCATCATCATGATGGAGACAGCACCAATAAAAAGTGCAAAGGCGGCATTTCCGTCACCAATGGCATTATTGAATGCAAACCATCCGATAAAGATTGAAAAAGCAGCGACAACTGGGCCGATCCAGTTGGAACTTAACTTTGGTAATTGTGGCAAGTTCGGCTTGGCTAAGTGCCAGTCGCGAGGTGAGCCAAGAAGCGTTTTGACGAGATGACGAGTTCGTTCAACAGTGTTTCTCGGCATTGAGCAACCCTAACCCACACCACTTCAGATTCTCGTTTTACGCCTTTGCGCGAGTTCGTCGAAGCAGCGGGTCGGCTATTCGCAACGTGTTGTCAGCAAGCCGCATGACTTTGCCAGCGACTCCAGGTGTTGTTGAGTCGATCAAATTTCCCATGACGGCAAGCGTGATATCGGCTGCTGCTTGAGTTCCGACAGCAACGCGTAAACCTGGGCGCAATAACCACGGATGACCGATGATGAAACTGAATCGTCGCCCAGTGCGTAAGAACGCATCAAAGCGTTCACCAACCTGCGTGTCGTATGAACTTGTTGCAGTGGCCGGGTTATCAATGAAACACTTCACAGCAAGCGTGCCCGACTCAAGTGCGTAGTCAATACCTTCGCCGTTCATAGGGTTCACAAATCCTGCGGCGTCACCAACAGCAACCCAACCTGGTCCGTGGCGACGTACACAACTCATTGGTAAACGCCACGCTCGTGGCTTCTCAACATAATCACCCAACGACCAAGGTTCGCGAACGATTGATGCGTACTGATCGAGCAACGTATTGAGATTGAGTTTTTTGAATCCCTTCATCGTGCTCAATGCACCCACGCCAATATTGACGGTGCCATCACCCGCTGGGAACATCCAGCCATATCCCGGAACCGGAGTGCCGTGTTCATCGCGCAAACTCAAACACGCTTCAAGATGACGTTCGGCATGACGAGGGGTTGGCGCATAGGCGCGGATGGCTAATCCGAAGGTTTCATCAGGATCGCGAACCGCGCCGAGCATTTTTGCGGCCGCACCTTGAGCACCAGTTGCCAAGACAACAAGTGACGAGCGCAATACTTCGCCGTTAACTTCAACGCCAACAACAACGCCGTCTTCAATGACGGGAAGTGCCTCAGCATTGAAACGAACATCAGCGCCAGATTCAATCGCTACGTCAAGCAGATGGTTATCAAATTTCTGTCGTGGCCACACCGCACCATGATGTGGGAAGCGATCAGTTGCCGGCCATAAAAGTTCGCGTTGCTTTTTGCCCGCAATCATGCGCAGACCATCAATGCGATGAGCAACTGAATGATCAATGTTTAAATCATTGAGCGCGCCAATCGCTCGGGGTGTTAAGCCATCGCCGCACACTTTGTCGCGACCGTATGGACCTTTTTCGAACAAGACCACGCGCAGTCCGGCCCGTGCAGCTGAAATTGCGGCTGATGAACCTCCGGGTCCACCTCCGATTATTGCGATGTCAAACTGCATACATTGAGCCTGTCACGCTTGGTTTGGCGATGCCAACATTGGCGTTCCGTATCAACCAATGGAAGTTGAATGTCACATTGAACCCGTCAAAGTGTGACTGCCTGACTTTCGGGGAATCAAGCACGGATTGAGGCGACTGCGGTCCGTGACACCTGATGGATAAACGCATTCATGTCATCAATGCCCTCGAGTTTGAGTTCGAGTGGGCCATCAAGTAGCAGTGTTGCCAAACCGTGACCAACGGACCACATATACGCAGTTTGTGTTTTTATCATCTCATTGTCGGCGCCCTCGCCGAGCAATGACTTCACTTCATCAACAAGAATCTCAAAGGCCCGATCGGCTTCGATTCGAGCACTTGGATAATCAGCGAGTTGACATAGGTCGTTACGCATCATCACGCGAAAATGCCCAGGGTGTTGCAATGCAAAATGCACATACGACTCGCACATATTTGAGTCAATTGAAGGGTGGGGCGCGAGCAAAGATTCAGATAATTGGCGGAAACCTTCTTCGCAGATCGCAGCAAAAATTCCTGACCGGTCGGTGAAGTGGTGATAGGGGGCTTGGTGTGAAACTCCGGCTTCGCGAGCGACTTCACGCATAGAAATCGCGTCGGGGCCACTGGCGGCCGAAATAGCGACGGCCGCATCAAGCACCGTTCGTCGCAGCGACTCAGATTTCGTTGAAGCCATAACTTGACATTATCTAGGTTTTTTACTAGACAGTGTCAAGTATGAATATTCATCCCAATCCTGTTGTGCAAAAACGCCGCTGGCTCATCTTGCCGGTGCTTTGTATCAGCTTGTTTATGGTCGTCGTCGACAACCTCATCATCAATGTGGCGTTGCCCACTTTGTCTCGTGAACTGGGGGCCTCAACGAGCGGTTTGCAATGGATTGTTGACTCGTATGCGTTGGTGTTTGCCTGCTTGCTGCTGGCCTTTGGCGCTTTGGGTGATCGCCTCGGACGCAAAGGTGTCATTCAGTTCGGCATGGTGGCCTTCGTGGCTTGCTCGGTCTGGGCTTCATTTGCGGACTCAACTGGCGGATTGATCATGGCGCGAGGCGCGATGGGCATCGGTGCTGCGGCGATCTTCCCAGCGACGCTGGCAATTGTGATTGACGTCTTTCGTGATCCCGTTGAACGTGCCAAAGCAATCGGAGTTTGGTCAGCTGTTTCGGGAATGGCTGTTGCATTCGGTCCAATCAGCGGCGGAATTTTGCTTGAACATTTCTATTGGGGTTCGGTGTTCTTGATTAACTTGCCAGTTGGAATTATCGCATTGGCACTGGGTGCGGTTTTGATTCCATCATCAAAAGATCCGAATCCACGAGCCATTGATATGAAGGGATTCATCCTGTCAATCGCCATGGTTGGTCTGTTGGTGTTCACTGTGATTGAAGGTCCACATCAAGGCTGGATGAGCTTCCGCACACTTGCTTCGTTTGCAGTGACCATCATGTTGTTCGCACTGTTCATTCTGTGTGAATTGAAAACTGATGAACCATTACTTGATGTACGCGTCTTTCGCAATCCGCGAATCTCGGCAGCGACAGGGTCAATCTCGATAGCATTTTTTGTGTTATTTGGTTTCACATTTTTAGTGACTCAATATTTCCAATTTGTGCGCGGGTACAGCACGCTCTCGTCGGGCCTACACACATTGCCATTCGCTTTTGGCGCGGGAATCACGGCGCCAATTGCCGCACGACTGGCATTGAAATTCGGAACCAAACGAGTTGTCGCTCACGGTCTACTCAACATGTCGATCGGTCTCGTCATCATGGGCTTTAGCGGGGCCAGTGCTTCGTATTGGGGAACGATTGTGATTGCCATGTTGTTTTTGGCAACGGGGCTTGGTCTGGTGACATCGCCGGCAACCGATGCGGTCATGGGTGCTTTGCCAGCTGAGCGAGCTGGCATTGGCTCGGCAATCAACGATGTGGGTCGAGAAGTTGGTGGAACGCTCGGTGTAGCAATTAGTGGATCAGTTTTCGCATCGCTTTATGCCCCAAAGATTGGTGACCTCATAAGCAAACTCGGGATGCCCGAAGAAGCAGTTGCGATTGCCAAGCAGTCGGCTGGTGCTGGTTTTGCTGTCGCTGAAATGGCGTCAACACCAGAGGCCGCAGAAGCAATACGCAGTGCGGTGAGCGAATCATTTATGCATGGTTTTCATGCGGCTTCATTTACTGGTGCGGGAGTCGCCCTCGTTGGTTCGCTGTGTGCGTGGAAATTTCTGCCCGCACGCAATCGTTCAATCTGACAAGCAAGATCTATTAACCAAGTGCCTCAAGCAATTTGAGAGGCGTATCTTTTGGTGAGATTTTGTACCAGGCCTCAATGATGATCCCATTTTGAATGAGGAATGCGGAGCGTTCAATTCCCATGTATTCGCGCCCGTACAGCATCTTTTTCTTCCATACCTTGAATGCTTTGGCCACGATTTTTTCGGTGTCGGCCAACAAAGGAAAACCAAGTTCGTATTTGTCGTCAAACTTCTTTTGCTTTGCAGAAGTGTCTGGGCTGATACCGACAATTTTTGTTCGACCAATTTCTGTTCGAATATCTCGCAGTCCACAACTCTGTTGCGTGCATCCAGGCGTATCTGCCTTTGGATAGAAATACACGAGGATTTTTCCCTTGCCTTGTTTCGCCAGAGAGAATGGCTTTCCATTTTGGTCGAGGAGATCAATAGATGGTGAAGGGGAGCCGTTCTTGAGCATGGAACCACAGTAATTGAGATGAACCCATTTTGCGATGTGAAGGTTTAAGCGGTGGGTCTATAGATTCTCAAGCAAGTTAAATAATTCATCTTGCGGCACGACGCCCATTCGTGTGTCAATTGTTCCATCTTGATTGATGAAGGCCCACGCAGGTTGAGATGGAATGTCGTATTCGCTGAATATAAGCGCAGAAGTGTCGTCAAGATTGTCAAAGGTCAACGAATGACGATCAATGAAGTTGAGGTACGAATCGTCGGTGCCGTTCCAGGCAACACCAACAATGCGAACCTTTCCGCTGAACTTTTTGCTGACCTCCTCGACCGAGGGGGCTTCTCTATTGCAAGTGCCTCAACCAGGTGCCCAAAACCAAAACGCCACTGGGCTTTCGGTGAGCGCGGCAGTCAGTGAGAAAGTTGTTTGTGTGCCAATAATGTCTGCCGATAATTCTTGAATGAGCGATGGCGCAACAGTCGCTGAAGTCAAGGGCTCGGTTGTCTCAATGACTGGCGTCGAAGAGAGCGTCGTCACCGCCTCTTGAGTCGTACTGTTTGACCCGCAAGCCACGAGAGCCAACAATGCCAACCCTAAAATTCCCGACGAAATATATCTACGCACCCCAGAACTTTACTGAATCGATGACTTGATGTTTGGTCAGGCGAAGAAACCTTTGAGGGCGTTGGCCATCTTTTGACGAGGCTTAGACCCCGACGGCAACATGTCCACCATTGTGATTGACGTATGAACATGTCCGCGAGCTCGAACATGTTGAACGGGAACTCCTGCGGCCTTGAGTGCATCGGCGTAGGCGTCGCCTTCATCGCGCAACGGGTCAAATTGACAGGTGACAATCATGGTGGGCGGAAGTCCCGAGAGGTTGGTGGCAAGAAGCGGTGAAGCCTTGGGGTTCGATCGGTCACCTGGATCGGCGTAATGATTCCAGAACCAATCCATCATTGACTTCGTCAGGATGAAGCCCTGAGCGTTATCAAGATGAGATGGGTGTTGGCGTGAACCGTCGGTCACTGGTGTGAGGAGCAGTTGCCCACAAAGTTTTGGACCGCCCATGGTGTGCGCAGTTTGCGCGGCGACAGCAGCGACGTTGCCACCAGCGCTCCAACCAGCAACTGCTAATTGATCCTTGATTCCACCGAGTGCTTCAATGTTGTCGTTGACCCAACAGACAGCGGCATATCCATCATCAGCCGCTGCGGGGAAACGAGCTTCGGGGGCATGTCGATAATTGACCGACACGATAATGACGTTGGCCAAACTGCAGAGCGCGCGACATAGCGGATCATCAGACGTGTGGCTGCCAAAGACCCAACCGCCGCCGTGGAAATAGACGACTACCGGATGTGGTCCGGCAGTCTGTGGTCGATAAAGGCGATACTCAAGATCGCCACTGGGTCCAGGCAAGACTCCGTCAACTATTTCGCCAACGTCTGGGCCAGGCGGTCGCATGGCCGAAGATGCTTCAGAGAAAGCGCGCGCATCAACTGGACTCATGGACTCAATTGGCGGCAAACCGAGCGTGGCCATCATGTCAAGCACCATTTCGACGTCTGGTTGAATCTGACGAATTGGTCCATCGTTGACCTGTCGACCTTTCGGTCCCTCTAAGACAAACCCGAGATAGTTCTTAGCGACGACTTCATCACAGATGAGGCGGTATCGCCCGACGCCACCGATGTATGGAAAAAGAACGCGAGGCTTGCCCGGCACGTTGGCTCCCATGTACCAAGAATCAGTTTCTTGGAACAAAGTAATGTCGGCGCAATCGGTGCAATGGACTCGCCAGTTTTCTTCTGCCGTAGGAGTTGGTTCAATCGTCTCAAAATTATTCTCGCGAAGATGTACCAAAGTTTTGGTGACCCAATCAACATGTTGCTCGATGGAAACCATCATGTTTGACAACACCGAAGGGCTGCCTGGACCCGTCACCATAAACAGGTTTGGAAATCCAACTGTCGTGAGGCCGAGATAGTTATGCGGACCGAACTCCCATTTCTTCTTTAACGTCATCCCGTCTTTGCCAGTGATATCAACGTTCACAATTGCGCCAGTCATCGCATCAAATCCGGTGGCATAGACAATGGCATCAAAGTCCTTTGTCTCATCTCCGAAATTGATTCCAGTCGGAGTAATCGTTCGGATTGGTTGTGTCTTGAGGTCGATTAAACGAACATGGGGCAGGTTATACGTTTCAAAATACCGAGTATCCATACAAGGACGTTTTGTGCCGTATGGGTTTTTGCGAGGTGACAAGAGTTCCGCAACTTGCGGATCTTTGACGACCGACCGAATCTTTGTACGCATGAACTCGGCAACAACGTCATTTGCTGCTCGATTGGTACCAACATCGGTGAACACTAAACCTGGCTCAAGTAGTTCGCCTTTTTGCCACGCAACTTCCAACATCTCAAACGCGGTCTCGTGCGATACCGATAGAGCAGAAACAGTTGGCATCGTGATGGGAACGCCTGTGGGGGATAGTCGTGCCTCAGCTTCGTAAGCTGCGCGGTCAGTGTTCAAGCGTTCAACGCGGTATTGCGGTGCTGGACCATTGAAAGCGGGAATCGAATAGTTTGGAGTGCGTTGGAATATGACAACTTCACTTGCTTGTTCGGCTATTAACGGAATTGACTGAATGCCCGATGAACCAGTTCCAATGACGGCTACTCGCTTACCAGTGAAATCAACTCCCTCATGCGGCCAACGTCCAGTCACATAAACTTCGCCACTGAATTGTTCGGTGCCTGGCAGGTCGACTTCTTTTGGTACCGAAAGGCAACCAGTGGCCATGACGTAATGACGACAAATAATGGTTTCGCCGGTTGAAGTATGAATCAACCACGTTTTCGCTGAATCATCCCAGGCCGCACTTTCAACGCGCACATTAAATTCGATACCTGAATAGAGATCATGCTTTGTCGCAACGTGCTGGGCGTAGCGAAGAATCTCTGGTTGCGCCGCGTGTTTTTCGGACCAAGTCCATTCAGTGTGCAACTCGGGATCCCAGGTGAATTGGTAATCGGTAGTTGCAATATCGCAGCGAGCCCCGGGGTAACGGTTCCAATACCAAGTTCCACCGACGTCGCCTCCAGCCTCGAGGACACGGTGAGAGAAACCGTTCTTACGCAGTTCATGCAGCAAATACATGCCAGCAAAACCAGCTCCGACGACAACGACATCGACAACCGCGGTATCAACAATCTGTACATCTGACTTTGACACGACTAATCCCCCAATCAGTACTGCCTAACTCTCGCAGATTAATACTCATGACTTCTAGTCGGGTACGACTACGCCTTCTAGAAAATCTCTGACACAATGACTCTGTGAATTTGCACTCAACTTCGTCGCCAATTTCAACGACTTTGAGCAAAGTTCTTGACTTCGCTGTTGTTCCAGGCTTCTCCAAGATCGGCTTTTTGATTCGCAAGAAACTCGGTGGGTGGTCGGAAATCTCAGATTTTAATCTGACTGGCAAAACGGTCGTCATTACTGGTCCAACTTCGGGTCTTGGTGCAGAAGTGGCGCGGTTGCTTGCGCCCACCGGTGCCAAGTTGATTTTGGTGGGACGCAATCCCCAAAAGTTGGCGGCCATGATTGCTGAAATTGAACCCACATGTGCGGCAGGGATACCTGATGCTGTGATTGCCGAAATGGGCGACCTCTCGGCGGTACGTCGGGCGTGTGTCAACATTCAAAAGTTGACAAGTCATATTGATGTCCTTATCCATAACGCTGGAGCCCTCTTGAATTCTCTTGAGATTTCAGCTGAAGGTATAGAACAAACCATTGCGTCGCATGTGGTCGGACCGCACCTTATGACCTCATTGTTGTTGCCCGAACTTCAAGGCGGACGAGTGGTGACAGTCTCATCGGGAGGCATGTATACGAAGGGAATGCCCGACCTACGTCATGGTGCTTCGCTAGAGATGGCTGCTGATAAGTACAACGGCAGTCAGCAATATGCAATCGCGAAACGGGTGCAGGTAACGCTGAATGAAATATGGGCCAAACGGGTTCCCGAAACTGAATTTGTTGCGATGCATCCGGGATGGGCCGACACACCTGGCGTTCAAGAAAGTATTCCCGGATTTCGTCGTGTGACTGCGCCAATTTTGCGGTCGGCACGTGAAGGGGCTGACACAATTGCGTGGCTATCAGCAGTAGACACACTGCCCGGCGCTTCTGGAACCTTTTGGTGCGATCGCGAGACGTGGCCGATTCATAAAACATCAGCCACGAAGAAGACGGATACTCCCGAAGTTCGTCGCTTGTTGTGGGAACTGTTAGAGCAATACTGCCGGGTGTAGGTCGGTCAGTTTTGGCCCGTTGTCATCAACATGGCAGTAGCGGATCAGAGCGAGCCCATGACTTCGGATGCAATGAGATCCAGTTGTTCAAGGTCGGCCAGGTCGAGCACTTGTAAGTAAGCACGCTCAGCCCCGACTGCCTTCCATGACTCCAATTTTTCAATGGCTTCGGCTGGGGTGCCGCAGACACCATTGAGTTTCAATTCGTCAACCTCGCGACCAAGAACAGCAGCTCGGCGTTTGATGTCGGCGTCGGTCTTGCCGACGCACACGATCAGTGCAGTTGAATAGATCAAAGAACTGGGGTCACGGCCGAGCTCGGTGCAAGCGGCTTTCACGCGATCGCATTGCTGAACAAAAGCTTCTTGCGAAGAAAATGGCAAGTTGAATTCAGATGCATAACGCGCCGCGAGTGCGGGAGTGCGCTTTGGTCCGCCGCCACCAATGATGATCGGTACGGGCGATTGCGCTGGCTTCGGAAGTGCTGGCGAGTTAGTGAGTTGGAAGTATTTGCCTGCGAAGTTGAAAGTTTGATCAATAGGTGTTCCCCAAAGTCCAGTCACTATCGCGAGTTGTTCTTCGAGGCGATCAAAACGTTCGCCCAGCGCCGGGAACGGAATTCCGTAGCTGGTGTGCTCGTCATTGAACCAACCTGCACCAAGCCCCAGTTCGACACGGCCATTTGACATGTCGTCAACATTGGCAATGCTGATGGCCAGAACGCCGGGATAACGGAATGTTGATGAATTGACCAAAGTTCCGAGGCGAATCGTTGATGTCTCGCGAGCGATACCAGCCAAAGTGATCCATGCATCAGAAGGACCAGGCAATCCAGATACTTGATCGCCCATCTTCACGTAGTGATCACTGCGAAAGAACCCATCGAAACCAAGTTTCTCGGCATGCTGAGCAACAGCCAGAAGGTCTGTGTACCTAGCGCCCTGTTGGGGCTCGGTGAAGATACGAAGTTTCATACGAGCACGCTAACCATCACGTGTGAATCTGCGAGAATCAAACTTGTGGAAATCGCTGCTATTCAAAAACGAACACTTCGAGTTTTAGTGGTCGGTCAGTTGGCGGCGGCGGCAGCGCTTTCTTCGGCAGTTACTGTCGGTGCTTTCGTGATTCAACGAATTCTCGGACAATCAACTCCGTGGGGTGGTGCGGCGACTGCCACCGTGACAATTGGTACCGCGTTTATGTCTCAGTACCTGTCTCGCTTGATGAGTCGACGAGGTCGTCAATATGGTTTAGGGCTTGGATACGGATTGGCAATCATCGGCGGTTGTATTGCAGGACTCGGAGCACAAATTAAGTCGTTACCCATTTTCTTAGTGGGGCTCTTCATCTATGGCTCTGGGCAAGCTTCAAATTTGATGTCGCGGTATGCGGCAACCGATCTCGCAGAACCCGAACAGCGAGGCGAGGCCATGAGTCGAATTTTGTTTGCCTCAACATTTGGTGCAGTGCTTGGACCGGTTCTTGTGTTGCCAGCACAAGCAGCAGGAGAGCATTGGTTTAACTGGGATAAGTACACCGGACCGTGGGTCTTTTCTTCGGCGTTCTTTTTGTTTTCCCTGATCAATGTTGCAGTGCGCCTCAAGCCAGATCCACTCTTTTTGGCTCGCGAACTTCGTGGAGAAGCTGTTGGCGGGGTTGCACCAATTCGCATACGCGAGGCCTTTCGACACGCCTTTGCATCATCGCATGGTCGCCAAGCGGTCTTCGCAATGATCATCTCGCAAATGACCATGGTCGCAGTGATGACGATGACTCCGGTGCATCTCAAGTTTCACGGTCAAGAATCAATCAGTTCGTACGTCGTGTCATTGCATATCGCAGGGATGTATGCCTTTAGCCCGTGGATTGGGCGTTTTAGTGACCGCTCTGGGCAGCTCAGAACTATTCAAATTGGGGCCATATTGTTGACAGCCGCTACTGCTCTTTCTGCTTTGGCGGGGGATGCTCACATTTTGCTCTTTCCGGCGCTGTGGTTGCTCGGGGTTGGCTGGAGTTTCGGGCTGATTGGCGGGTCGAGTTTGCTGATTAAGTCGGTGTCAGACGAGGCGCGAGTTTCAGTGCAAGGTGCTGCTGATATGGCGATGAGTTTTTGCGGCGGTATCGCCGGATTCTCGAGTGGTTTCATTCGGAAAGCAGTGGGATATCACGTGCTCTCAACTGCGGCCTTGGTCCTCGTTCTGCTACTGGTTGTCTCCTCAACCTTGATGAAGGAAAATACGCGTCAGACCCAAATCACGTAAATCTGAGAATATTGATCTGTCAATAACTGAAGGGAAATCAAAATGGCTGCACTCGGAACTCCGTATCCAATTTTTCAGCAGGCGTACTTTGTCAACGACATCGAAAAGTCAATCAAGTATTGGTACGACACTTTCGGCGCTGGACCGTTTTCGGTGACTGAACATCATCGGTGTGATGAATTCGCATATCGCGGCACAAAACAAGAGGCTGACGTGTCGTACGCATTTGGCTATTTAGGCGACACGATGATTCAGTTCATTAAGCAGCATGATGACACTCCATCGATTTATCGTGACATGTATTCGGCCGGACAAGAGGGTTATCACCACTGCGCGTATCTCGTCACCGACTTTCAAGCCGAGCGTCAACGCTTGATTGATCTAGGGCTCGAACCAGCATGCGAGTTATTCGCTGATGGTGTTAATGCTTCATATTTTGATACTCGTCATATCAATGGGGGATTCACCGAGATACATGGCGACCCTCCGCATATTTTGCAAGTGTTTGCACAATGGCGACGGGCTCATGAGATTCATCGACCTGGTGATTCACCGATCTGGCGTCGCAAATAAGGACAACGTACTTCGTGATTCTGGTGCAGATTTGTTGCGCAATACCGAACAAATCTGCACCAGAATCACGGTTGGTGGTGGATATCTAGACCCAGCCGAGTTGTTTCTCTATTTCTTGAGCATTACCTAGCTCAAACATTGTGAGAGATATTTGGTCGTCTAGATGTTCTTTGGTGAGACCGAAAAGCCCGTAAAGAATATGTTGCATGTACAGCGGTCCATAAGCCTTGCAAGCGGTGACTAACGCAGTGTGTTCGCTGATTCCGACCTTGCGCTTGAGGCTTCGCGCTGAGATTTCGCTCAGGAGCCGAGTATGGGCTATTTATCTAATGAATCCTCCAGGTGAACCAGTGAGTGCGCGTGACGGGGTTACTGTGTAAGTACCAACAAGTGAATGGATTGGTCATGGCCAACAAAGAACAAAAAGCAAAGCCCAGTGGTAAGCGTGAACCCCAATTGACCCTCAAAGAAAAGCGTGCCAAGAAGGCTGAAAAAAAGAAGAGCTGATTAGACCCTCGCAGATCGGCCGAAACGTCGTCGGCCGCGCTGGAATGCTCCAGCAATGCCCTCGGGGTTTTGCACGGCGGTAATCACTAATCCGGCTGCGCCCACCAACACTTGCCAACGACCGAAGTCGACTCCGAGTGAAGCCCAGCCTTTGTTGATGAGTTTGAAACCAATACCGTCCGCTGCGATGAAACCTGCAATGAGGGCTCCAGTCACGCTGCTAATGCCGCCTAGATATGTAAAAGCCAGCAATGTCAGGGACGCAAAGAAACTGAACGAAATATCCGAGATTGAACCAAATCGGTAAGCGATCATTGAACCCATCAGTCCGGCAATGAACGAACTGATCCCGAAGGCTAATAACTTTGTGGCGGCCGTATTGATGGCGATACCAGCCGCTGCGCGTTCGTTGGAGCGCACGGCCAACATTCTTCGACCTGTTCCACTTCGTCGCAGATTGGCAACCATGAGTGCAATGAGTGCCACAACAACTGTGACGAGAATTCCGAACACTGGTCGATAGGGATCATCTGCGCTGCGAAGTCCGAGATTGATTCCAAAAAGATATGGGTTTCGGACTTTTGCGCCACCAGTTGAAACGTCACCGACAAACACGGAGTTTTTGAACAAGAACTCTTGGATGGCGATACTGCCAGCGAGCGTGACAATGGCCAAGTTGACCCCACGCACTCGTAAGGCGGGGATACCCACCAAGATTCCAAACCCAGTTGCTACTAATGCCGCGAGAACTGGGGCAATGGGAAAAGGAATTCCGAAACGTTCGGTGATCCGTGAAAGTGTGAAGCCAGCGACGCCAGCGATTGCCATTTGCGCGAGCGAGATCTGACCCATGTATCCCGTCAGGACGACGAGCGACAGGGCGAGCCCACAAAAGATCACCGACGTCAATAATGCAAGCCCCCAGCCGTCGGGCAAAACGATGAAGAGAGCAGATACGAACACCAGACCGAGGATGGCTGATTTTGGTTCGACGTTTCCAGAAAAAACTGTCGGCATCTTTCCGAGGTCAAGCGCACCTCGGGTCGGGATGCGTTTACCGACAGCGATCATTGCCACGACGATTGCCACAAAGACCAAACCATCGCGTAGACCACTCTTAGGTAACCACGTGAGATCTTGTTGGAGGGGAGTGAGCATTGATTGAAACATGCCAATGGCAACGCCCGTGCCGATTGTCCAGCCGAATGAAACGAAGCGACCAACGAGGGCGGCACCGAGAGCGGGGACTAACAGTTGAGTGAACAACATAGGGGACAACTGGAAAAGCGGCGCTGCTATGACACCGACGACTCCAGCGATCACAGATGAAATGACCCATGTGAAAAGCGCCAACCGGTCTGGTGAAAAACCCAATAGAAGCGCGCCTTTTTCAGATTCTGAGGCTGCTCGGATGGCGAGCCCAACGCGAGTGAATCGCGAGAGAAACCAAAGCGTGATACCCAGGGTGACAGCGATACCCAATAACCAGAGGGCATCAACAGCGAGCAGGATTTCATCTGAAATCTTGATCACACCACTCGGAAGAACTTTGTCAAGATTGATCGGCGAACCGTTGAAGCGGACACCAATCATGCCTTGCAGAATGAGCAAGATACCCACACTGGCGACAACTTTGGCTAAGACTGGTGCGGAGCGCAGAATGCGAAAGACGAATACATAACTGATGATTCCGAGAAGTGCCGCTGTGGCGAGTGTGAGGAGCAGCGATGAGATGACGGTCATCTGCACACCGTCGCCAAAGGTAATGTCGCGCCAAGGACCAGGAATCAAGAGCGGATAGCGGGCATTGGCGCGCAGGTCGTAATAGACATATGCCGACCATGCGCTCAGACCTCCAAAGCCAAAATTGACGAGCCCTGAGCCGCGTGAGGTGACGACCAAACCTGTTGCGATGATGGCGTAGGTTGCCCCCGCCCCGAGACCAGCGATGAGAGCAGCGAGATAAGCAGTCATCGTTTTTGAATTACAGGTCTAAGACATCGAGGGCGGAGACATTTTCGCCTCCGAAGGCTGGTTCAGCACCATTGTCGGTATAGAGCGCGAATGGTATGGCAAAAGAGCAAACGGCCGACAGCGAAGGGACTGTCCCGCATTGCAATTCTGCATCCGAACCCCACAAGGTTCCATTTCCTTGTCGGAACGAATCAGCGATTGCCTCACCAGTGACCGTTGGTCCGAGGTTTTTTGCGACTTTCCAAATGGAGAGTGTCTGAATCCAACCGAGAGTGGTGAACCCAAAGACATCAACATCTTCTGGTGCTTTATTGACAACCTTGGAAACGTATTGACGCATGAGATTTGTGTCGGCGCTTTCAACCCCACCTTGTGAGCCTGCAAAGTACCACCCTTGAGCAGCGTCACCGACAGCGTTAATGACTGTGTCCGCGAGGCAGGCGGTGTTAGTGAATGCCGGGACCTCAACCTGCAACTCAACTCGAGCGCGCATCAGAGCCACACAACCTGATTGTCCGTACATAGAGACAATTGCTTCAGGGTTAGTGGCCGCAGCTTGCTGCATGAGCAAGCGATATCCGGCATCAGTTTCTGTTTCGCCTCCCTTGATGACGACTGCGGTGGCGCCGGCGAATGCCAAGGCCGGCTCAAGTGTGGCCAGAGCGGAAAGAGTCGCTGGTGAGTCATTGGCGATAATCGCTACCTTTTTTAATCCGAGATATTTCGGATTTGTAATCGCGTTTGCAGTGGAACCTTGGACCACGAGGTTGCCGGCGGTGATGTAGACGGCGTCGGCGGTGTAGTCACTGGGGAGAATTGGCACGGCACCGATGACGGGAATACCGGCAGCGTTGAAAGTTCCGTAATCAACGAAGATATCCAATCCAATCATCGCCAAGTCAACTTTTTTTGCCGCCAGTTCTTGGGCGCAGGCCTGTGAGGATTCGGGACTGCCTACGGAAATACAAATTTCTAATTCAATAGGGCGTCCGGCAAAGCCACCTAACTCGCTGTTGATGTAATTGGCGGCGGCTCGAAATGCATTGGTGAAATCAGGGAAGTCGGCAGCCGGAGAACCTTCTGTGTTGACAACGCCAATGACAAAGGGTTCGCCTGTTGGGGGAGGGATTGTGGAATCTTGGCTCGGGGTTGTGACATCGGTGGTCACAACGTTCTCCGTTGAATCAGGAATGCTTGTTGTCGTCTTGGACTCGGTGCAGGCGATGGCTAAAAACCCACTCAGGACCACGGCTAACACGGGCAACGTTTTACGGCACAGTTTCATATTCATCTTCCCCCTGACATGAACCTTAGCGCCCCAAAAAATGGGCCTGAGAACCCCGCATGCTGGGCTATCTCGCACCCTAAGGAGTGAGAGCTTTGGCCAAATAGGACTGTCGGCGAAACCCTTGTTCGCGTAGGCTGTGAAGGTCGTTGTGAGAGCCACGTCGTGATCCCCCGAGAAAGCCACTGCCATGCCCAACGAAATCCATCAATCTGACAAATTGGCCGATGTCTTATATGACATTCGTGGTCCAGTTCTTGATGAGGCCAAGCGACTTGAGGCGGCTGGTCAGCGCATCATCAAGCTAAACATCGGTAATCCTCATCCATTTGGCTTCGAGACACCCGCCGAAATCTTGGTTGAAGTCTCGCGCAGTTTGCAGGCATCGCAGGGATACAGCGATTCGCAGGGAATTACTGCTGCTCGCACCGCCATCGTTCAGCACTATCAAAATCAAGGCATTGACATCACCAATATTGATGATGTGTGGTTGGGGAATGGCGTTAGCGAACTCATTCAGTTGTCGCTGAACGCATTGCTCAATGAGGGTGATGAAGTTTTGATTCCGGCACCCGATTATCCATTGTGGACAGCGTCAACAACTTTGGCTGGCGGCTCTCCTGTTCATTACCTCTGCGATGAAGAGAACGAGTGGAATCCCGATATCGCTGATATCGAAAGCAAAATCACCAACCGCACAAAAGCGATTGTCGTGATCAACCCGAACAACCCAACGGGAGCTGTGTACAGTCGCGAGATTCTTCGCAAAATTGCCGACCTCGCCATTGAACACAACCTCATTGTGTATGCCGACGAAATCTACGACAAGATTTTGTACGACGATGCGAAACATCACACGTTTGCCGAAGTAGCACCGGACGTATTCGCAATCACCTTTAACGGTCTTTCAAAGGCGTATCGACTCGCTGGTTTCCGTTCGGGTTGGATGGTGATGACTGGCCCGCGTAAACATGCCGCGAGCTACATTGAAGGCGTCAACATGTTGACCAATATGCGTTTGTGCGCCAATGTTCCAGCACAGCACGCGATTCAAACTGCGCTTGGCGGACGGCAAAGTATCAAGGATCTCATCTTGCCCGGCGGCCGATTGCTTGAACAGCGTGATGCCGCGATTAAGGCTTTGCACGAGATACCAGGCGTCACATGTGTCGTACCTAAGGGCGCGTTGTACGTTTTCCCGAAACTTGATCCCGAGATGTATCCCATCGTGGACGACCGTCGGTTCGTGCTCGACTTCTTGCGCGCTGAACACGTGTTAGTCGTTCAAGGAACTGGTTTCAACTGGCCGCGACCAGATCACTTGCGCATTGTTACGTTGCCATGGGCGAAAGATCTCACCGAAGCAATTGGTCGCTTGGGACGCTTCTTGTCGACCTATCAACCGCCCAAAGACTGACGATTCACTCAAGTATCAAATGATGTTGAGTGCATCCAAGAATTTGGCGGCGACAGACTCATCACCAGTGACTTTGCAGTGCTCGCTCCAGTGCGAACGCTGAGTTCCCCAGTTGACAAACGAATGTCCGTTGCTGCTGACGTCAGCAACAGCGCTACTTGATTTGCCTTCGCTAATCACGATGTCATCACCCGAAGGCGAAATGGTCCAGGTGCCACCGCCGGCACCGGTAAGTGTCAAAACAATGGGGGCCGAAAGTGATTGTCCGAGATTGGCTTGCATCTGGGGCATACCGGTGATCATCCAACGAATGGCCGGTCCGAGACGGGTTGCATCTGCGTCGGGAAGGCGACGTTCTACTGGCCCCTCGGGGGCAAGTAGGTCAATGCGTAGGTGGCAGTAGTGGTCGAAGGCGTAGGCGTCGGCTAGTTGATTCATGGGGTACGAACCCAAGTCGGCCAACGGGATCACGGTTGATGCAAGAGGCTCTTCTTGCATTGAAGCCAACACCGCAACCGCTTGATCGCAGAACGCCAAGTACTCATCGAGAATCTGCTGGTTCGACCAATCTTTGCGCGGCTCAACGAGTAAGTCCATCATGCGTTCGGCGGGGAGATTGACGGGTTCTTCGGGTGCTGGTGATGGGTCGACAGTTTCTTTGTAGTTCGAGCTCATGTGGGCGACCAGGTCGCGTACCGACCATCCGGCGCAGCCACTTGGTCGTGACCATTCCTCATCCGTGAGAGTCGTAATCACCGACTTCACTTCATCGACGGCGATTCGTAGGGCTTCAATTCCTTCGCGTGACATTGACTCAATCTCCTCGGTTGTCCGTGCTTTAAGAGTACGAAAACGGTCAATCTTGTGGCGAAGCGGAACTAAAAATAGTGATTCGTGGCAGAGTATTGGTATGGAATTAACGGCTGCTCCGCCCCTAGAGGCGCCCGTAAATGTGGTGGGTCATCGCTCAACTTTGATCGTCGACGCGAATCGATCAGATCGAATGCTTGGAGTTGAATTGTGGTATCCGGCGGTCGCAGCAACAGAGCGAACGACGTACGACTTAATTCCTGGAATCACATTTTTCTCTGCATCTGCCTTTGAAGACGCCGAAGTTCAATCGGGACGACATCCGTTGGTGATTTGGTCACATGGCCGTACTGGTATGCGACACAACTACAGCTTGTTGTGCGAGGCGCTGGCGGCCCGTGGATACATCGTGATTTCTTCCGATCATCCAGGCGACACTTTGTTTGATTGGGCCCTTGGCACACATGTTGATGACATAACGAATGACCGCAATCGACTCGGCGATGTGCAACTACTGATTGACAGTGCGCTGGGTGGTGGCCCCGAACTTGTTTCGTGGTTGGCATCACATGTTGATGAAACGCGAATCGCAGTCGGTGGACATAGTTATGGCGGGCTGACGGCATTAGCAACGGTGTCAACGCTCCATGAATTCGTGCCTGATGTGCGGGTGCGAGCAGCAGTTTTGGCGCAGGGGTATACGCGCATTTTGCCAGATGAGGTGTTTGCAACGACTGCTTCGCCAGTGTTGATGGTTGTTGCCAATCAAGATGTCACGACACCTCCAACAACCGATGCAGATAAAGCATGGGGCTTATTGTCTGCCCGAACGGATCGTGTTGGTGCATTGTCGCGTCGTGTGGATATTGACCAAGCTGGTCATCAAGCGTCGAGTGACTTTGGTTTATACGCCGAACTAGCACCTCAAGTTGAAAACTTGCCCGATATGTTGCGCGCTTACGTGAAAATGGTTGTTGACGATTCTCCGCCGCAGTGGATACATAATTGGCGCACCTCGGTCTTGCGCCACGTCGTCCTCATCGACGACTTCCTCAAGTCCTTGTGATTCTGGTGCAGAATCGTTACGCATTTCGCAACTATTTTGCACCAGAATCACAAGGGGAATCAGACCTGGTAGGTGCGGGCGGCGGTGTTGTAGAACAAATCGGCGCGTTCAGACGCTGAGAAACTGCTCGTCATCTTTTTGTACGCATTCCACAAGACTTCGTATGACAATGACAAACGGTCAACGGGGAAGTTTGATTCGAGCATGCATCGCGAAGGACCGAAACATTCAATCGCGTGTAAGTAATAGCGCGACTGTTGCGCATTGAATTCATCTGATGTCGGTGGGCGAGTCGCTGTATTCCAACCGAACCCATTGTCGGGCATCGCGAGTCCACCAATCTTGGCGACCACATTGGGGCACTTCGCAATATCGGCAATGTCCTTCTTCCATTGCTCAAAGATCTCATCGCGTTGAGTTGCGTATGGTCCGACACCCACTGGTGTTCCGAAGTGGTCAAGAACCATCGTGGTCCCAGGCGTTGCGCGCGCAAGTTCTAAGAACTCGCGATTCTGATGGTGATAATGCCAGGAGTCGTACGTGAATCCTCGTTCACCAAGTCGGGCGACTCCGCGACGGAAATCTGCGTCAAGGTACAAATCCTTCATCGCGTGTCCCGGGATCATCATCGCTTCAGGATGAGTGGCGAGTGCAAGGGCATCACGAATTCCGCGGAACAATCCACGACTTGCTTCAACATGCATGTCGAGCAACTCGTCGCGATCATCGCGCCGGAGATCAATAGAACTCACGATTCCAGCGATCAGCGGATTCGGGTCGCTTAATGCTTCTTCAGCGATGTACTTAGTTTCGCCGAGTGAACGTAAGTGTTCGGGCGCTTCACGGTTGTACGCCGAACCACATTCCATAAATATGGTCTTGACAATATTGTGGCCCGCGTCGGCGTCACGATGAAGATCGTTGCGCGTGTAGGGCAACCCCTGTCCTTGAGGCCACATGTGGTGGTGCGGATCGAGAATGGGTAGATCTGGTTCGACGATGTCTTCAACAACTTGGTCGAGCCACTCTTGAGTACCGGGATTGAGTTCAGTCACGCCAAAATCATGCCACGAATCGGGCTGCGTAGATTGAGTCAGCGAACTGAGATGCGGGTAATGGTGGTCATGCTGCACCAATAGATGTCGCCACGTGGACCAATGGCTGGAAAAACTGCCGACTGAATGGGACTTGTCGTCGAGACACGAGCGACCTCGGTGCCAGTCGTGATATCGAGAACAACAACTTGTTCGCAACCAAGTTCGGGGCGGTAATCGGCAGTAATGATTTGCCCGGTCTCGGGAATGAGCAACATGTGGCAGGCATGGTTTTGTTCGTGGCTCCAACGTAACGTCACTGAATCTTCGTCAAAGTCAAACCCGCTGATGACTCCGTTACCACTGTCAAAGCCCACAACGATTTGCCGTTTCATATCAACCACTGGCGGATTGGCGACAATGCCGTTTGGTAAGCCGCATATCTCGGTGAGTGTGACATGCCCAGTTTGCTTGTTCACTCGCACGAGATGAAGTGGTGCTGTTGAAATACCCACACCGCGAAATGAACCAGTAAAGAGCTGCGTGCCTTCGCCATTATCTAAGAACCAAGCATCGTCATCTGTAATGACGGTGTCCCAACCAAATGTTTGGCCCTCAAGGGTTCGGTAGCGAGCATTGAATGTTTCATCAACAGATAGTGACTCGCCATTCCAGATGACTCGAATCAGTGAATGATCGCCGACGACATAAATATTGTTTCCGTCTGCAGAGAGTCGAGCAATTGATGGTTCGTTGAGTTCAAGTCGCGTGACGATACGCAAATCTTCGGGATCAAGAATCAACAACTCGGTGTTGTCCATCGGAGTGCCGTTTGGTTGTCCGGGCAATGGGCCAGAAAAATCCTTCGTTGCGATATGGCCCGACGGCAAGATCACAAAACTGTTGTATGGGCGAACGCGCGGAAGTTCCGTCGAAGCAATGACGGACAAATCAGTTGACAGTCGATGAGCATGATTGCCAAAGACGACGTAGAGAGAACCGTTCGCATGGGCAGCCATGCCACCTGGCCACATCGGGCCGCCCGCAAGTTGTTCAGATTGAATGATTGTTTCAAGCGTGAGGGGGTCAATTTTTTCGACCCACGCCACTGAATCCAGTCCGGGCATGACCCTTTGGAGAAAGAGTTCATCATTTGGTCCAACTATTGGCATAGTCATTGCCAGTGCATCCCGCGAGACGACTTCCAGCTGTTTTGAGTTTGTTATGCGCGGAATTGACACATTTGTCGCAATTTGGCGGCGTTTTGGTCCACCATCTTCGCCTGACCACGAACTTTTCCAATAATCACTCATTCACAAACTCTAAACGCTCGCGTATTGAACCGAGAAAAGAATGACGAAGGACACTGTCAGCAGACAATCAGAGCGTTTAGTTTGTAGATGTGACTGATGAGACGATTTTGCGTGAACTTGAACCGGAGGCGGAACGTCTTCTCAATCGACATTTAGATTCGGCTGAAGAGTGGTATCCGCACGAGCAAGTCCCGTGGGATCGCGCCGCACGACTAGCGAGCGATGGTTTTACGTTCGGCGAAGAGCCTTTGCCGCAGGGCGTGCGTTCGGCGTTGCTCGTGAACTTGCTTACTGAAGACAACCTGCCGTGGTACACCCGAACGATCTCGCGCATGTTTGGTGGCGACTCGGCGTGGGGTGCGTGGGCGCAACGTTGGACTGCTGAAGAAGGTCGTCATGCCATCGTGATGCGTGACTACATCACCGTCAGCGGACTTGTTGATCCCAAAACACTTGAAGATGGTCGCATGGCTCAAGTGAGCAGTGCGATTGTGCCCGAACCAGATTCGCCAGTTGACGGCATGTGTTACGTGGCAATGCAAGAACTCGCCACGCGTATTTCACATCGCAACACCGGAACGATGTTGAACGACCCAGTTGGTTACAACGTGATGATGAAGTTGTCGACTGATGAAAATCGTCACCACCTCTTTTATCGCGATTTGGTCAGCAAGCTCATTGAGTTGAACCCGTCGGCGGCTATTGAAGCATTGAAGCGCCAGGTCACGTCGTTTTCGATGCCGGGTATCGGAATTCCCGGATTTGTTGAACACGCCAAGGCCATCGCCCATGTCGGCATTTATGACTTCGCGATTCACCACGAAAAAATCATCATGCCGTTGGTGTTCCGTCAGTGGGCTATTGACAAGGTCGAAGGTCTTTCCTCAGCCGCCGAAGAAGCTCGTGATTCAATGTTCAAATACATTGAGCGCGTTGGCAAAGTGGCTCGTCGTCAGGTTGAGCGCCGCGAGGCCTCAATGGCTGCGGCCGCGGCAATTCTGTAGACCACCAAATTTCGCTAGTCTTCGGCAAACTTTGGTTGTAGTTTTCCCTTCAGGGGGAAACCATGACTTCAACTTATGCTGCTGGCCGTCGCATCGTCGACATTGATGCCCACATTCTTGAGCCCAAAGGCTGGTTGCGTTCATATGCATCGGCGGCGGTACAAGATCAGATTCCTGAATTGGGCGAAAGTGATTCAAGCTTCAATCAACTTTTAGACGATTCGTATCGCGACTACGACCAACGAAAAAACGATGAGATTCTTCAAAGCAAACTTGCGAGGGAGTTTATGTCAATGCCACGTAAGGGCTGGATGTCGTTCGGTGGTTGGGACGTTGATGAACGTCGACAGGTGTTAGATCTATTGGGTTTTGATTGCCAACTGATTTTTCCGACTGGATCATTTGAGCAAATCATGCAAACGCCAACCTCGGTGCGCCTTGAAGCAGTGCGGGCGATGAACCGTGGCATGCTCGATTTTTGCCAAGACCCTCGATTGCTCGCCACTGCCTACGTTCCATTTGAATTTGGTCCGGAGATTGCGCTTGAGTTGATCACCGAAGCGGTGGCAAACAAAGTCACAGCTGTGTTGATTGATTCAATCCCTGCTTCGCATCAACACTCGTTTACTCATCCTGATTTTGATGTTGTGTGGGCGGCGCTTCAGGAAGCAAATCTTGCAGTTTTTCTGCACGTCGGTGCCGATCAAAATTACAGACCTGTGCCGAAGGTATTTTTCGATAACGGTCGCGACATGAGGCATTTTCGTTCTGACGCTCCAGGCGATCCGTTGTCGTATATGGCGATCGGTTATCCAGGTGAACTTTTCCTGGCTTCGCTTGTCTACGACGGAGTGCTCGAGAAATTTCCGAAGTTGCGGATTGGTGTCACAGAACTAGGTGCCACCTGGTTGCCCTCGTTTTTGCATTTCATTGATACGGGTGCCCGAGCATTTAAGAACATCCAAGATCTTTCACATTTGTCGATGCGCCCGTCCGATTACTTGCGCCGACAGGTTGTCGTGAGTCCATTCGCCGGTGAAGACGTGGGTTGGATCATTGAGCAAGTCGGTGAGCAGATGGTGGCTTTCTCTTCGGATTATCCCCACCATGAGGGAACCGACGATCCGATTCGTCGCTTTGAGGCCAGCATGACCGCAGTCGGCGACCTAGAGCGCAGGGCCTTCTATTTTGACAACGGAGCGAGACTTTTAGGTCTCTAGGTGAACCATGCCAGGGGGTAACGCTCTAATGTAAATACGGAAGTGCACAAATTCAATGGGGGACATATGAATTACGACTTGATCATTCGTGGGGGAACAGTTGTTGACGGAACGGGAAAGGCCTCGTTTCGTGCTGACGTCGCCGTGACCGGCGATCGCATCGTGGCGATCGGTGATTTGTCATCAGATACCGCAACCCGTGAAATTGATGCGACTGGCAAAACGGTGTCGCCAGGCTTTGTTGACTTACACACTCACCTTGACGCGCAAGTTGGTTGGGATCCGTACATGACATCAAGTTCATGGCACGGAGTCACCACGGTGCTCATGGGCAACTGCGGCGTGACCTTCGCTCCGGTTGTTGAACAAGATCGCGAATTCTTAGCCGAGATGATGGAAAGTGTCGAAGACATTCCACGTCAATCAATTCTTGACGGTCTGCCGTGGGACTGGGAGACATATCCCGAGTATCTCGATTCAGTGCAGCGACTCAAGCCCGCGTTGAATGTTGTTGGTTTGGTTGGTCACTGTGCGATCCGTTCGCAAGTGATGGGCGACCGCTCGTTGAGTGATGAAGAGCCAACCCCTGAAGAACTTGGTCGCATGGCCGATATCGCTGAAGAGTCTGTTGCTGGCGGAGCAGTTGGATTCTCAACATCGCGTATTTTGTTGCACGTTGTTCCGGACGGACGTTGTGTTCCTGGCACATACGCAAAGATTGATGAGTACAAAGCCATCGCGGACGGAATGAATCGTGCGGGCGGCGGAATCTTCCAAGCAGTCAATGATTTCGCTACTAAAGCCGAATATGAATTCACCTTGTTGCGTGAGATGGCGCAACATGCCGGTGACGTTTTGTTCTCGGGTGGCGCAGGTGATGGAGACCTTCGTTCGGTTGAACGCATGAATAGTTTCTTCACCAACATCAATGACAACTTGGGTCGTATTTCTTCAGCGACACAAACCCGTCCTGGCGGAACCTTGATGGGTCTGAAGCAGACTCCTGTCGTGGCAGGAAAAGTTTGGAACGAAATGATGAAGTTGCCCACCGTTGAGGACCGCTTGAACGTTTTGCGTGATCCAGTACGTCGGGCCGAATTGCTTGAAGAAGGAAACCGTAAAGGCACGTGGTACGACGCAGCCAAGATTTTCCCATTAGGTCTTGATGAGTTGCCGAACTACAACGTTGACAATCCGAAGTCGGTCGCAGAGCTTGCCGCCGAAGCCGGTGTGACACCAGTTGAACTGATCGTTGATCGCTTGCTACAAAGCGAAGGCCGCGAGTTGTACAACGCGTGGTTCTTCAACCGCAATACCGAATCAATGGAAGTCTTCTTGCAACTTGATGCCGTTGTTCCAGGTCTTGGTGACGCTGGTGCTCACGCCGGCCAGATTTGCGATGCTGACAGTCCGACGTTCTACTTGTCGTACTGGTATCGCGATCGCAAAGCCGTGACCCTTGAAAAGGCGATTCACCAATTGACCGCCAAACCGGCCGCCGTTTTAGGCTTGGTCGACCGCGGAACCTTGAAGGTCGGAGCATTTGCCGACATCAACGTGTTTGACCCCGAAAAACTGCAGACCGAGTATCCCGAATACGTGCATGACTTCCCGGGCGAAAAGGGCCGTTTCCGCATTAAGGCTCGGGGCTATGCCGCGACCATCGTGAACGGTGAAGTCGTGACCGATCAGGGCGAACACACGGGTCACCGACCAGGACGGGTCTTGCGCGAATTCGCACGTTAGGTGGCTTTTGGGCACGGCGAACTAATGTTGCCGTATGCCTAAGCCCGGAATGCACTCAGGAATCAGTACCGACGACGCGATGAACTTGGCCATGTCGGCCAAAGTTGTTCCGCTCTATGAAGCGGTCGTCAAATTCATTGCCGAAGAAGTCGAGCCGGTGACGGCTCAGTTCTACAAGCTTGGCGAAGGCCGCGCTGACCATTGGGGTTACGGCGTGGGTCAGCTTGAACTACTTGATTCATTGAAGGCCAAAGCCAAAACTCGCGGTCTCTGGAACTTCTTCTTGCCCGACGCCGAAACTGGCGAAGGTTTGTCGAACCTCGACTATGCATACATCGCTGTTGAGTTGGGCAAGAACCCACTCGCGTCAGAAGCAATGAACTGCAGTGCTCCCGACACCGGCAACATGGAAGTGCTTGAGCGCGTCGGAACACCCGAGCAGAAGAAGCAGTGGCTCGAGCCGTTGTTGGCCGGAGAAATTCGCTCGGCATACGCAATGACTGAACCCGATGTGGCTTCATCGGACGCAAAGAATCTTGAATGCCGCGCCGTACTTGACGGTGAAGAGTGGTTGATCAACGGCGAGAAGTACTACATCTCTGGTGCTGGCGATCCGCGATGCAAGATCATGATTTGTATGTTGATGACAAGCCCTGATGCGTCACCGCACCGTCGTCACTCACAGATCTTGGTTCCGATGGACACACCAGGAGTTGAAATTCTTGGACCGATGGAAGTTTTCGGAGAAGACGATGCGCCGCACGGCCACATGCATCTGCGTTTCACTGATGTGCGAGTGCCTGCAGCAAATATGTTGCTTGGCGAGGGACGTGGTTTCGAAATTTCGCAAGTACGTCTCGGACCTGGTCGTATTCACCACTGCATGCGTTCAATTGGTGCTGGTGAGCGTGCGCTTGAATTGATGATTCGTCGTGGACTGAGCCGCGAAGCTTTCGGAAAGCCGATCGCCCGTCTTGGAAAGAACACCGAAGTGATCGCCAAGGCTCGTATTGAACTTGAAGCCATGCGTTTGATGGTGTTGCGTGCGGCCAAGGCCATGGACACCATGGGTAATGCCGAAGCTCGGGTTTGGGTGAGTGCCGTCAAGGCGATGGTGCCGATTCGTGTGTGCGCAATCATCGACGAAGCAATTCAGGTGTTTGGAGCAACCGGTGTGTCGCAGTGGACGCCGTTGTCTCGCATGTACGCCAGTCAGCGCACGTTGCGTTTAGCTGATGGCCCCGACGAAGTGCACTGGCATGTTGTTGGTCGTAACGAAATTGCGCGATACGAAGGCGAAGACAACGACACCACTCGTACTGCTCGCACACAAGACGGAATGTTCTCGGGTCCTGCCTGATCATGGCCGCTCCCGTCGTTGTTTCAAAAGAAATAAATGCCAGTCCCGAAACCGTTTTTGCACTGGTGAGCGATCTCACACGTATGGGTGAGTGGTCTCCCGAAAATCAAGGTGGTCAATGGGTGAAGGGCGCAACTGGCCCGGCAGTTGGCGCTCAATTCAAAGGACGCAACTCAAACGGCAAAAAGAGTTGGGGGACGATGGTCAAAGTTTTTGAGTTTGTTCCCGATAGCAAAATCGTTTTTGCATTGATGGTTGGTCCGTCGCGTTGGTGCGACTGGGTGTGGGAAGTTGCACCTTCGGCAAACGGTTCACTGGTGACTCATTCGTGGATCGATCGACGCAGCAAATTTTCAAACACTCTCGGACGTTTGGTGAGTGGAGTTGCTGACCGCAGCGAACACAATCGCAAGAATATGAAAGTAACTCTCGAAGCATTGGCGGCATCTGTTCATGGAAGTTGAAATGATTGTTGAGATTCCGCAAGGGTCTCGCAACAAATACGAAATGGATCATGAAACGGGTGCCATTTGGCTTGACCGCACGTTGTTTACTGCGACGCAGTATCCGCTTGATTACGGTTTCTTCCCTAACACATTGGGTGAAGACGGTGACCCGCTTGACGCATTGGTGTGGTTAGGTCAACCGACCTTTCCGGGATGTCATGTGTATGTGCGTCCAGTTGCAGTGTTCTGGATGGAAGACGAAGCTGGCGGCGACGCCAAGGTTCTGTGTGTTCCATCGCATGACCCGCGATTCAAGAATTACGTCGACATCGAAGATTTGCCCGAGCACATGCTTGATGAAGTGGGCAACTTCTTTGAGACGTACAAATTGCTTGAGCCAAATAAAGAAACGACCGTACGTGGTTGGGAAGGCCGCCAGGCTGCCGAGCAAGAAATCGCCGACGCTTTCGCGCGTCTGAAACCTCACTGAGATTGTGATTCTGGTGCAGAATTGTTGCGTATTTCGCAATGATTCTGCACCAGTTTCGCGTCTGACGTTAGATACTGGTGAGCAAAGTCGCGATACTCACTAAACACAACACCAAGGCCGGAATCGTGTTCGCCGCGGTGTCACGAACACGCACATGGCGCCACGTGGCTAAAACGAAATACACAATCAAACAAAACGCGGCGTAGATCCGCAAGTTGTTGTTACTAAAGCCGATCATCAACCCGGCAGCACCTGCAATCTTGGCGATGCCGAGCGCTGGGATAATGCGAATCGGCATCTTCAACTTCGTCATGATCTCGACAATCTGCGGCATCATCTTCAAATCGGCGTAAGCCGAACCAATGCAAACCAGGGCCAGGACAACCGACAAGACATGTGAAGCAAGCGACATGCGCTCAAGAATAATCGCTCACTATGGGCTACTCTCGGTATTTGTACCGTTGTTTACAGGGGGTCATTGTGGGGGCACAAGAACAAGCCAATAAGGCAGTCGCTGAAGCGCACTGGAATTCGATGTATGCCAAAGATTGGACAGACGTCGCGAGTCGTTTCTCTGACGATGCCGAATACATGGATGTGGGTGCAGTGCCGCCGGTCGTTGGCGGACGCGATATCGCTGATCGCTTACGGCTCGGACTTGGGCCGACCACGAAGATGGTTCATGAGCCCGGCAATGTGTTGGCCGAAGGTGATGTGGTGATCACTGAACACAAAGAAGTATGGCACTTTCCGACTGGTGAAGTCATCGTGCATCCATTCACGTCGGTGATGGAGATTCGCAATGGCAAAATCTGCCGCTGGCACGACTATTCACACCTTGGAAACTTGCTCGACAATGCTCCGCAATGGTGGCTTGAATACATCATGAGTGGCGGAACCACCCCTATACCGAGCTGACCATTGTGGTTCTGGTGCAGAATTGTTGCGAAATACGCAACAATCCTGCACCAGAACCACGACTGGACTAGAGCAGTTTGCGGAAGAGTTTTTCTTTCTTGTCGGTGTACGGCGGGTAGGCCAGCGACGGATCAAGTTTGGTTCCGCGGCTCAGCACAGGCTTCATGTGCTGGAACAAGCGCACTCCCGACTTGCCGTGATATCCGCCCATGCCGCTTTCGCCGATACCGCCAAATGGCAAATGCGGGCTGGTGAGGTGCATCAAGGTTCCATTCACCGTGACGCCACCGGCAGTGGTCTTGGCCAACACTTCTTTGACGACCGCCTTGTTCTCGGCAAAGACATACAGCGCCAATGGGTGAGGGCGCGCCGTGATGAACTCAACAGCTTGCTTGGTTGAGGTGATGGAGATCACTGGCAGCAACGGTCCGAAGATTTCTTCGTTCATCAACGCCGAGCTCATGTCGACATCGGCCAGCACGGTTGGTGCAACGTAACGGCTTTCGGCATTGGTCTCGCCACCGATAATCACCTTGCCGCCGGTCATGAGTGACTTCAAACGATCGAAGTGACGCGGAGAAACGATGCGGCCGTAACTTTCGCTCGTTTGCGGATCGGCTCCGAAGAAATCGTTAATGGCTTTACCGAGTTCATCCAAGAATGGTTGACGAACTTTCTCGTTGACCAAGATGTAGTCGGGAGCAACGCAGGTCTGACCAGCATTGAGCCACTTGCCCCACGCGATGCGGCGAGCTGCGACATGAATGTTCGCCGATTCGTCAATAATGACGGGGCTTTTTCCACCAAGTTCAAGGGTGACAGGCGTAAGGTTGTTGGCAGCAGCGGCCATAACGATGCGTCCAACAGTTCCGTTGCCGGTGTAAAAGATGTGATCAAAGTGCTCGGCGAGCAATGCCGTTGTTTCAGGCACTCCGCCTTCAACGAGGGTGATGGCCTTCTGGTCGAGATACTTCGGCACGAGTCGAGCGAGCACTGTTGATGTTGCCGCCGAAACTTCGGATGGTTTCATAACCACGGCATTGCCAGCGGCGATTGCACCAGCGGCCGGAACGAGCAGCAACTGAATGGGGTAGTTCCAAGGAGCAATCACCAACACAACGCCAAGTGGCTCGGGAATGAGCTGTGACTTTGCCGGCATGGTGACAAGAGGGGTTGGAACGCGCTGGGGCTTATTCCACTTCTTGAGGTTCTTGAGCATCAACTTGATTTCGCCGGTAATGAACGCGATGTCGGTGATGAAGCCTTCAACAGTTGGCTTGCCAAGATCGGTTTTGAGAGCAGCCAAGAATTCAACCTCGTTCTCGTTGAGCATCTTGATCATTTGCTCAAGCTGGTGTTTACGCCAAGCGAGTGGGCGAGTGTGGCCCGAGTTGTAGGTGGCGCGAAGATCTGCGGAATAAGTCGACATAGTCACCTATTCAATCGTGAAACTGGTGTCGTTTTTATGGGTATTACCAACTAAAACAACACCAGAATCACAAGCGTTTACGGTTCGACGATGGCGAATCCTGGGGCATTGGTATCGATATTGCCAAAGATGTTGAGCAGGGCCGCGCCGTCTCCGTCAAGAGTGATATTGCTGGCAGTGATTTGATCAACAAACGTTGTTTGCTGCGTCAAGATGTCGATTAACAACGAACGGTTGATCGATATTGACGCAACCGCTTCGGTGTCATGACGACCCTGTACGCCGTACAGAGTGCGGTGTGACAGCGCGAGAACCCATTTCTCATCTGCGGTGCCGGCCATGTCGGGGAAGGTCCAGTTGAGTTTGAGCGACAGCCCTCCGACTTCTTCGCTCTTCAATCGCACAGAAATCGTGTCAAAGATTTGTTCAACGGTCATCGCCACCAAAATGCCGCGAGCACGTGCTGGGCTGGCGGGCAAATTGGGTGTGCCGTGGCGTAATTCTTGAGCGCCCATTAAATATGCATTGCGGAAAGTTGATGATTCGCTTTGGTATCCGAGCTGTTCAAGAAGATCGGCCTGCAGTGCTCGGGCCTCAGTGTTGGTTGGATCGGCAAACACTAAATGGTTCACCAATTCGGCGCCCCAGCGATAGTCGCCGCTGGCCAGAGCCTCGCGCCCAGCAGCAATCACTTTGTCGGCTCCACCAGCTAATGCCACATACCGTTGACCAACTTCAACTGGTGGCAACTTATTGAGATTTGCTGGGTTGCCATCATACCAACTGAGGTAACGCTGATACACAGCCTTGCTGTTATGAACGAGATCGCCGTAATAACCATGCGTATGTTCTTGCGCCAAGAAATCATCGGGCAACTTCAGGGTGCTCGCAATTTCGGTGGGAACAAGTCCTTGGTTGGCAAGACGCATCGTTTGGTCATGCATCCACTTGTACAAGTCGCGTTGCAGTCCCAAAAACTCAACAGCATCTTCTTGGCCCCAACGTGGCCAGTTGTGCGACGTGAATAACACTTTGGTTTTTGCGCCGAACAACTCGATTGCTTCATTGATGTACTTCGACCAACGCAATGAGTTGCGAACGAGTGCTCCACGAATCGGAATCAGGTTGTGCATCGTGTGCGAACAGTTTTCGGCCATGCACAGTGCATCAAAGTCGGGAAAGAAGAAGTTCATTTCGGCAGGCGCTTCAGTTTCGGGAGTGAGTTGGTACACCACGCGCACGCCATCAATAAGCATTTCTTCACCAGTGAAAGTGATATCGCGATTTGGGGCGATGAGAGTATTGGGCCCGATCGGTAGAGCGTTACCGAGTCCGCAGTCAACATGGCCTTGCGGGCCTGGCGGAAGCAACGGTCCGAATTGATAGAGAGCACGACGTCCCATTGCGGGGCCAGCGATGACATTTTCACCAACAACTTCGTGCAAGAAACCGACCGGTGCGATCACCTGACATTTTCCTGCATCAACTTCGGCCTGTGACGTTACGCCCAATACGCCACCGAAGTGGTCGCCATGTGAGTGCGTATAGATAACGGCAACAACTGGGCGGTGACCAAGATGCTTGGTAATCAATTCATAGCTAGCTCGGGCGGTGGCTTCAACGGTGAGCGGGTCAACAACAATCCAGCCGGTGTTGCTCTTGATGAACGTGATATTTGAAATGTCGTAACCACGAACTTGCCACACGCCTTCAGTGACCTCGAAGAGTCCGTGATTGACATTGAGTTTGGCATGGCGCCACAAGTTGGGGTGAACCGTGTCGGGGGCGTCACCTTGTAAGAAGTCGTAACGTCCAATGTCGCCGGCCTGACGGCCAAGGGCATCGGTGATTTTGGTGTCTTCAAGTGAAGCGATGAAACCGCGTTGAGCACGCGTGAAGTCTTCAGGATCTAAGGGACTGGCGGCCGAAGCGTTAAGCGCACGCGTGTGGTCAGATGCTGGCTTGGAACTGTAATCGGGGGTACTCATTGGGCTCTCCTCGGGATACAAACACCCTACTCTTCAGTCAAACGCACCCAAGGAAAATCAGTGCGACTAGCCGCCAAGAACAGGCCCGGCAGTGCCACCCGCGAATTCTCCCACTGGCTCATCGCCCAAGAAGATACGGCCAATGTCTCCGTATAACGGGCGGGAGACCCAGCGATGTGAGGCCGCGCCATGCGCGTCACGAAGCTTGCGCTCGAGCGGACTATCCATGCGTAAAGCACTCGTGCCAGCCATGGTGTGTACTTCGTCGACGATATGGCGCGATGTGTCGGCGGCGTAGACGCATGCCAAGCGAGCATCTTGTGTCGCTTCAGCCGAAGGTAGGTCGTATCCGTTACTGAGTTCGTATTCAACGCGATCCATCGCGGCGAACATGTAAGCGCGAGCAGCGCGAAGCTTCGCCTCATTTTCTCCGACCATCATGTGCACGCCGGGCTTATCTTTCATCAGGCTCGCCGACAGCAACGGTTTCTTTTGGTTTGCTAATTCGATGAAGGCATCTAAGGCACCGCGAGCAATGCCGGTGCTGATCGCTGCTTTGTTGTACGCGAGTCGCAACGGAACAGGAATGCGGTACACGGGGTTGGGGTAGCGTGCCGGAAACTCGGTGAGTTGAACATTGGCGAAACGTGCCGGAACATGTGCACCATCGGCTTTCACATCATGACTACCTGAGCCGCGAAGACCAGCCATATCCCATGTATCGACGATGTCCCACTGACTGCGATGCAAAAACCAAGTGCGAACGACGGGTGCACCATTGACTAAACGGATTTGATCACCATCAAAAATGGGTGCGGGCATGAAGCACCATTCAGAGTTGTGGCATCCACTAATGAAAGTTGATTGACCCCACACCTTAAAGCTTCCGTCGGGTTGAGCAACTGCACGACCAAAAGCCGAGCCGGGCCCTCCGCCACCACACATCACAACACGTGGATTGTCGATGTAGACCTCTTTGGTGAGTTCGGGATCCATTCCGCCAACGGCCATGGCGTTGATTTCTGACCCAAGCATGACGTTCCATCCGACCGATGCATCAATAGCCGAAATTGCTTCTAGCACTTCGATGGTTTCGCGAACTGATGCGTTTTCACCACCGACTTCGGTGGGAAGTGTGAAGCGGAAAAGTCCAGCATCAATGAGCGCATCAATAGTTTCTTTTGGAACATGGCGTAACTCTTGGGCCTTGTCACCACCGGCACGAATGACATCAGTGAGAGTCTTCACCCGATCAAGCGGGGTCGTGCCGTATTTCTTCGCGTCATTGAGTGCAATGGGTTCGGCGATGCTCATGTTGTTCTCCGGGTGCTCAATTTCTTGGTGAGTTGTTTAGTAAATTAGTGGTTTGTTACTTGTATGTTTTGCGAAATCTACGGCTTGTCAATCCACTGCTGTAACAGCTTGTGGAAATGGCGAATCTTTGATTCTCCGTACTCACCAAACATTACGTACGGCTGCTTCATCGTTTTCAGTCCTGCTTGCACGAAGGGCATGTTGTGAACGTCTTGATTAAACACTTTGGCCAACATGCCAAGTTCGGGAGCATCGGTCCAATCGTCGTCAATGCCGAGCCAATGAACGGGTGCAGCGGCCGGCTGCTCTTCGGTAGGTGGGCGAGGGGAGAAGAACATGCATTCATGAATGCACATGTTGGGATCATCGCCATACGGGCGGAAGCGATAGACGATCTGGTTAAACGAACCCCACGGATGCATATTGGGGAAGAGTGTGAGATAAATCGAATCAGTAAATTCGGCGTCACTCACTTGTTCGACGTCATCGCCAATAAACGGGCGTAAACGTTGACGGCCAAGGTCGCCCACCATCTTGCGTAGTGCTGAATATTCGGGGACATCGCCGTTCAACCATGGTGGCAATGGTGCGTTTTCGTAATCGGGAAGTTGCTTGCCACCGATCCAATCGCACATGTTGGGATCAACCTGACCAAGTGTGCCGTCAACACGATGACCACTATCGGTGAAGCGACCTGCACGTCCATCGACGGCGGTGACATGAACATAGCCATCTTCATGTCGCTCGTAGATTGCACCGCTCAATGGGTGGCGAAGTTTGGTGTACAAACCAACGCCTTCAACCGATGGAAACTCGGGCATACCTTGCAAGTGCGGGCTCGCAAAGCCTTGTGGCGAAATTGCTCGCGAATAGTTGCCGAAGACGTCGTACTTCGTGTTGCTGTCGCCGATACCACCGAGGATTTGAGGGTGCGTTGCTATGACGTGGTAGGCCTCGGAGAAAGCTTCTTGAGCGACTTTCCAGTTGCAACGCAAAATCTTTGCGACGTGCGCTGACTTGTAGCGCTTTTCATAAGGAAGCAATGTGAAGTGATCAGATAAGTTGCCGATGAAATCTTCGAGTGGTTCGGCTGCGGTGTCAGGGTTAATGAAAATGAATCCGCCCCAGCGTCCGACCTTGACTTCAGGGAGTGACAGACATGCATCGTCGGCTTGCGGATATTGAAAATCCCATTTGCAGGGAATCTCTTTGAGCGAACCATCAAGGTTCCAACTCCAGCCATGAAATGAGCATCGAAGTTCGCGCGCCCACTTGCCATTTTCTTCACGCAACAATTTGCCGCGGTGAAGACAGGCATTATGAAACGCTTTGAAAGAGTCGGGTCCGTTCCGTAAAACGATGAATGACAAATGCGCAATGTCGTAGACCAAGTAATCGCCAACATCGGGAATATCATCTTCGTGGCAGGCCATCTGCCAAATACGCTTCCAGACTTTCTCAACTTCAAGGTCGTGGAATTCTTGTGAAAAGTACCGTTCAACCGGAACGAGAGTCGGGCCTGGTTCCATCGGAGAATCAACGCGCAAGATGGGGCGGACGGGGTGACTGTCGTGATCAAGAATTTCTTGATAGGTCGCGCCTCGTGATCGATGGGTGCCGTTCAATGTCTCGGTCATGCTCGCTCCTTCAACTGACCACGAACGCTGGACAAATGTGCGTGGTGATGTCTCAAGATTGGAAGCAAAAACCGGCCGTCAACAGGGACCAAAGTCCCAGCGTGCCTGCCGAGTTACTCTCGGTAAATAACTGGGGTTGTCTTTGTGATTCTGGTGCAGAATTTTTGCGAAATACGCAACGATTCTGCACCAGTTACTGTCGCCGGTTTCGCCACCAGTTTCGCCACCAGTTGGGACGCTCGTCGCTGGCTCGTGGTCGACTCACTGAATCAAGCCCCGCCTTGGTTTTTCTGGTGGCAGAAATGAGGGCTTTTCCGTCATTTTCTGCCACCAGTTTCACCAAGAAATTTCAACTAGGTGAAGGTGAGCCCTCGGGTTTCGGGATTGAGTTTGAGTTTCCAGCCGCCTTCGTGGGCGGCATGGTGATGCCGTGAACATAACGGGACCATGTTGTTGAGATCGGTTGATCCACCGCCTCCAGAATCAGATATGGCCCAATAGTCGATGTGGTGCACGTTGCAGTGATCGAAAATCACTTCACAATCCGGGATCGCACATGTTGGATGTATCGCTTCGAGTGCTCTTCGTTGGTGCACTGTCGCTAATCGTTTTGATCGGCCCACATCAATCGGGACTGATCACCCATCAATCTGTGTCGTGTTGTCGGTGTGTTGGGACGCTCGTCGCTGGCTCGTGGTTGATTCACTGACGTCGCCCACGCACCATTGCTCTGTGTTGAGTCTGTGTTTTGGGCTCAGTCAACGTTCATCACCCACGACCAGCTGCGCATCCCAACATCAATTCACCACCACCACCAGACTCGTGAGACGACTTTTTCTCTCTTCGTTGGGATGGCCGGTTCTTAACGACGCCGGGTGTGGGGCGCAGCCTGTCGTTGGTCGACAACATCGGATGCCTGCACTACCGACTCTCTGACAACCAAATCGGCGGTATCCGGTTGGAGAGCGACGAGCAGGCGACGAGCCTCACACCAACTGGGTTGAACCAGCCATCACAAACGACTCACGCTTCTGGCGCTCAAAGGTAGATAGGCCATCGTCAGCAACAACAGATTTCGCGGTTTCTTTCACTAACTGATCAAACTGCGAAGCGGTCATTGTGGTTGACGCTTCAACAAGCTCCGGTAGGTGCGACAAGAACGCGTCACGTTCAGCCCCGGCAATCTTCAAACCACGACCTAATGCGTCAACATGCGCTGCAGTCGTGTCACCAGACGCCAATACTGCACCCATTTCAGGAGCTGCCTCAGTGACTAATCCACGTGAAACAACTTCTCGAGCTTCACGCGAAGTGAGACCGCCATGAGCAACAAGTTCACGCTCAGGAATCACAAACATTGGCGCGAGCGGGTCGTGCATCAACGAAATCATGCGAGCATTCAACGCAAGTTTTTCGGCATCGAGTTTGGCCTGCAACGATGAAACTTCGGACAGACGAGTACGAACTTGCTCAATCGTCATGTCATGAATCTCAACCTTGGCTGGACCACCGAACTCGAACAGAAACTTCAAAATACCCCTGATTTCATTGATAAATCGTAACATTTACCGCTACGAACGTATGTTCAAAAGATACAGGAGGGGTGTTGCAAAGTCAACGCAGGAAACAACAAATTCCAAAAATATTTGTGGAGAAATAAACGAAGTAATGACGGGGCAGAATCACGGTTGCGGGATACGTGTACGCCACAAAATGGTGTTGTTGGTATTCAGATTTGAACCCCAAATCAACTTCGCATCAGCGTTCCAGTTGATGGTGTTGTAACCATCTTTCACTCCGACTTCACCGGCGAAGAGAAATAAGCGGCACAGTAGGTCGGGGAGGTCCACCTCACTCACCGTAATCAGTCAAAGTAAGAAGCGGTTAGGAATTACGTGGCTAAAGAGTGAGTCTTCAGATGGCACAACTAGAACATTCAGCGATGTTGGTCTATTGTCAATATCACTGTTTATTGATCGGGGGATCATCATGAAAATTCGCGCACTCTTTGTTATTCCGATGTTGGTTGTGGCGGCAGTTGGTTGTTCCAGTGACGACTCAACGAGCGATTCGTCAACTGTCGACTCGACCGCTCCAGTGGCCGATACTGAAGCTCCCTCTACCGAGGCGCCAACGACAACTGTTTTTGCTCTAGCACCTGTCGCAATGACTGATGTCGGAGAAACGACTGTCGAAGGCCCCGTCACTGGTGGTGGCGGACAAGTGATTTTCGGAACAGCAACCTTTGACGGCGCGCCTTTTGGTTACACCGAAGAAGAATTCTTCATCAGTGGCACTGCTAACAGTTACACATCTGCCGAACCGCTGTCGCAAGACGGCATGTGGACCGTCACCCCCAAGGACACCGCTGAATACAAGACTCGAATCTTGGTTCGACGTCCAGTGACCGCTTCCGAATTCAGCGGCACGGTATATGTGGAATGGCTCAACGTCACCGCAGGATTAGACACCGGCCCGACATGGTCATTGTCATGGGTTGAAATGCTCCGCCAAGGATCAGTATGGGTTGGAGTTTCAACCCAGCGCGTTGGTGTTGAAGGTGGTGGAAACAGGATGGGCGAGTTCCGAGTATTAAAGATTGCCGACCCCGAGCGATACGGCACCCTTAATCATCCGGGTGACAACTACAGCTACGACATTTTCAGTCAAGCGGGTGCGACTGTCTGGAACCAGGCAGACACAATTCTCGGAGGCCTCGAGCCGACAACAGTGATTGGCATGGGCGAATCACAGTCAGCGTTCCGTATGGCTGCGTATCTCAATGCAGTTGCAACGACTCACGATGTGTACAACGGCTATCTCGTGCACAGTCGTGGAGCCCGAGCAGCAAACTTGTACTGCGCGACGAATTGCGCAGACCCAGGCGACCCATCAGATGTGAAAGGCCCAGAGGTCGCACTGATTCGTACCGATCTTAAGCGACCGGTCTTAAACTTCTCGGCTGAAACCGATGTTGTCGGAACCAACCTTGGTTATCGCAAGGCCGAACAGCCAGACACCGATTTCTTCCGTGGTTGGGAAGCGGCCGGCACTGCTCACGGTGATGCGTACAGTTTGGGTATCGGCGACTCAGACACCGGAAGCGGTAACGGAGCCCAGGGCTTGTTTGACGCTCAGTTTGGTGCGCCGTCATCGGTGTACATGGGAATCATCGAATGTGGTTTGCCAATCAATGCTGGACCACATACCTACATTTTGCGTTCAGCGATTCAAGCACTTGAGACGTGGGTGCTCACTGGGATTGCACCAAAGTCAATGCCCAAGCTTGAGAACAATGCCGATCTCACTGGGTTCAACTTAGATGCTCAAGGTAATGCCCTCGGTGGGATTCGAACACCGTACGTTGATGTTCCGCTGGCAGCATTAAGCGGTATCGGACAAGACGGTGGAAGTTTCTGTGGCCTCTTCGGAACGACACGTAGCTTCACCGCTGATGAGCTCTCGGCTTTGTATCCAACAGCGGACGATTTCATTGCGAAATGGAATGCAGCAACCGACGCTGCCGTTGAAAGTGGTGCGATTCTTGCCGTTGACGCCGAGCACATTAAGGCTGCTGGTGCTAGTTACGCAACGCGGTGATCAGGCTAGATGACTCGTTTACTTTCGCTCGCTGCTGGTGTGCAACTTGATGTTGCGCCAGCCGACATGGTGACAGTTGCTCACGATGCCGGTTGGCCCGCAGTTGGTATTTGGTTTGATGGTAAAACGTGGACTGAATCAACGTCGCGTGAAGTTCGCCAACGCCTCGATGACACCGGAGTTGTTGCCTTAGACATTGAGCCAATCATTCCTTCAGAAGATGGAAATGATTTTGCTGCACAACTGATAGAAGCGGCCGCGGCAATAGGTTCTCAACACATTTTGTTTACAAGTCGATTGAAAGATCAATCACGGACAACGGCTCGATATCAAGAAGTCTGCGAGATGGCTCGTCCGCATGGAATCAAAGTTGTATGTGAGTTCTTGCCCATCTTCCCGTTGAGCACACTGTCGATGGCCGCCGAAATTGTTGAAAATTCACGAGCAACAAATGGGGGAGTGCTCATTGACAATTTGCACTTGTCACGATCGGGTTCATCGGTTGATGAAGTGAGTGGATTGCCGCTTGAACTCTTTCCTTATCTGCAAATTTGTGATGCCCCAGCCGCACGCCCAACTGACTTTGGTGGGTTGCTCGATGAAGCACTCAATGGACGTTTGTGTCCAGGCGAAGGATCCCTGCCGATTGTTGAACTGTTGCAGGTAGTTCCAAATGTTCCCTTGTCATTTGAAGTTCGTTCAAAGTTCTTGCGTGAGATCACAGATCCAGTCGAGCGAGCGCAACATCTGTTGAAGTTTGCACAACAAACATGTGGCGATCTTTAGTCAACAAAGAGAACGCGCAAAATTGATTTCAAGGTGAGATCATCCCAGGCCCGTCGATCTAATTGCGGCGAGCCGACTTCGATGAAAACTCGGCTATTGATCAGTCCGAGTATCCAATACGCAGTAGCCAAGGTGTCGAGGGTTGGGTCAATCCAACCGTTATCTTGGGCACGATTGAAGGCGACTTGCATACCGAGGCAGAGACTGTTTTGGCTACTTGCTAAGGCTTGGGTTAAGTCGGAACGTCCGTAGGCAGAACCGAATACGCCTTGGCGGCTGTGGCGAGTTGCGGCATTGGCCGGGGCAATCTCTGAACGCACCATACGAATGACAACTGCACGAAAGTCTTCTTTAGTTTTTGCTATTGCCGTCGCAACGTCAAACTCTTCAATCATGTTGGCTAGACCACGTACGTAACGCTCAATTTGCGCGGCTTGTATCAGTGATTCGCGATTGCCGAACAAATGAAACAGAGTGGTGACAGCGACACCAACGTGCTTGGCAATATCAACGACGCGAACGCCTTCTTCACCGTCAGTTTCGATTACGGCGATCGTCCGATTCAGCATGTCGCGGGCAGTGGTATCTATTTGCATCGTGGTACTAGTTCACTCGGTTCGTTCGGGTGTGAAGTAATCGGAGAGGGCAAAGTCGGTCGGTTGATCAAAAAATGAACGAATACGCACCAAAAATCCCGAATCATCAACAATGAAAATCTCAATACTGCGAATTGTCACTTTTTGGCCATTGAGGTCGCCCTCGTTGCGCATCACTACGGCAGCCTCATTGCCGGCCGCGACAATGTGCTCGGGATGCAAAGTCCAGCGACGGCCAGGTTTGAACGAGCGATCCCAAGATTTGTAGACAGCGTCTAAGCCCACCTTTTCGGGAGTGCCCACAGGATCTTCAAAAACCATGTGAGGAGCGAACAATTGAATCCACGATTCTCGATCCATGGCATTCCATAAAGCGACGTGAGACTGCACTGCATTTTCAACGATTGTCATGATGTCCTAAGGGGCGACGGGAAAGAACTCTCCGACCACAGAACGGGTGCGTTCTAGCGAGACGGCAAGTTCGGCTTTGGTTTCTTCAGAAGTTGTTGGATCAACGAGGTCAGTTAAAACCGGTCGAACGACCACGCCATTGTATTTGTCTACCCAAATTGGATGAGCGACTGGTTGCGCAACTTGCACCGAGCCATCGGGGTTGAGCGTTATTTCGGCTGTCACAATGACACCGTCTTGAGTTTTGTTCGGGAATGCATCGGTTGTTGGCAAGTAACTAATCAGATTGCTTAAACCGAAAAGTGTCCAAACTCCGTTGACTTGTTCAATCTTTTGTACGACGTGAGCATGATGGCCGACTACTAAATCGATCAATCCAGATTTGGTGATTGCATCAGAGTTCGTGAGTTGGAAATCACTGAGATCGGTCTGAGTTTCACGTCCCCAATGCATGCTCACGATCACGACGCGTGCACCCATATCGCGAGCCTTTTGAGCATCCGCGATGATTCGGGTTGGATCAATCAGCGCAGAGCGCCACGTTTCGCCGTTCGGTGCTGGAATGTCGTTGAACCCGAAGGTGTATGAAAGATGCGTGACCTTGATGCCTTTGACGCCAAACACCTTTGGTTCAATTTCGTCGGGTGTTCGAGCCATCCCAGCTTGGCCGAGACCGAGCGCATCGAATTCATTGAGAGTTGCCTCAATTCCTTTGACACCTTTGTCAAACGAATGATTGCTTGCAGTTGAACAGCGATCAAATCCCATTCCTTTGATCGCCCACGCGAGTTCGGTCGGCGCCGAATACAGAGGATTAGTCGTTGGTTTTTCGCCGAGGGCGACGAGTGGCACTTCAAGATGACAGACCGCCAGATCGACTCCTTCGATCAACGGTTGCACTCGAGCAAACATCGGCGTGAAGTCGTAGCCGCTACCTCCAGCATTGACCGTGGCGGCTTTCCAGACTTGGCTATGAATCAAGATGTCGCCAGCGAAGGCCAGGCTCATCGTGACCGGCGAGGGGACCACAGTTGTGGTTTCGGCTGGGATGGTTGAAGTCTCGACGACTGGAGCCAAGGTGGTGGGGGTCAATGCCTGATCGGAGACTTCGGGGGCTGTTTCGCCGTTCCCGCAGGCGGCCAAGGTGAGAGCCGTGAGAACTGCAACGGCGGTGACGAGGCGGCGAAGGTTCACGGTGCGAGTTTAGTGATGAGAGTTGAATGATGAGTGGGTCAACTATTGAATGCCCCGCCGTACCCTCGGGGCATTTCATATGGCAGAATTTCAAACCATGAGCGTAAACATCGGAAACCTTTTAGCCCGTCGAGCCCATATCAATGGGAGCATCGAAGCCCTGTATGACGTAGCGGCCGGTCGTCGTTACACCTATGCCGAACTCAACAGCGAGACGAATAAAGTCGCTTCCCTACTTGTTGATGCCGGAGTGAAAAAGGGCGATCGCGTTGCATTGCTACAAATGAACTCGGCCGAGTTCATGACTGCTTTCTTCGCTACTGCCAAATTGGGTGCGGTCATTGTTCCGTTGAACTGGCGACTGGTTCCTGACGAGCTTGAATTCATTTTGAAAGATTCCGGAACAACCGTTCTTGTCTTCGGTGCAGAGTTCGCGGCGAATGTTTCCGAATTGCAGTCGCGCGGCGATCGGACCGACATCAAGTCGTGGCTATACATCGGTGACGCAGCAACTAAGCCGGCATTCGCCCGTGACTTTGTTGCTGAATCAGCAACGATGTCAAACGTTGAGCCCGCAGTGACGGCATCTGGTGATGACTTGTTGTACATCATGTACACGTCGGGAACAACTGGTTTGCCCAAGGGCGTCATGCATTCACACAACACTCAGTTTTGGGCGCTGTCAACGATGTGCACCACCAGCGACTTGGCTCGCGGCGATCGCTACATCAACCCCATGCCGATGTTCCACGTGGGTGCATTGACACCCGCACTCGGGAACATCTTCGTCGGTACGACCCATGTTTTGATGCGCATGTTTGATCCGGTCAAAGTATGGGAAATCATTGACTCAGAGCGCATTAACAACGGACTTTTTGTGCCAGCAATGTTGAACTTCATGCGCATGGTGTACGACCCTTCTAAGTACAAGCACGAACATTTGCGTTGGCTCATGGCGGGCGCGGCTCCAGTGCCCGTGTCGCTCATCATGGCGTACGCCGAAATTGGTATTGAGGTCAACCAGGTTTATGGACTCACGGAAACGTGCGGACCCGCTTGTCTGACTTCAAAAGAAGATGCAATTACCAAGGCGGGCTCAACCGGCAAAGCCTTCTTCTTGTCAGAAGTGAAGGTTGTGCGTCCCGACGGAACCGAGTGCGATGACGATGAAGCTGGCGAGGTGCTCATCTCGGGCGGTCACATGATGCTGGGTTACTGGAATCGACCAGACGCAACCGCCGATGCGTTGAAAGACGGTTGGTTGTATAGCGGTGACGGAGCGATCCGTGACAAGGATGGATTTATCTTCATCCAAGATCGCATTAAAGACATGATTATTTCGGGTGGCGAAAATGTGTATCCCGCTGAAATCGAAAATGTCATTATGGGCTTGGCCGGAATCGGCGAAGTGGCCGTCATCGGAATCCCGTCCGAAAAGTGGGGAGAATCACCACTCGCAATTGTCGTGCGAAAAGACGAAGCGGTCACAGAAGCTGCTGTGCTCCAACATTGCGCCGACAAACTTGCTCGATTTAAGCAACCAGTTGCAGTGCGCTTCATTGATCTGATTCCGCGTAACCCATCGGGCAAAGCTCTGAAGAAAGACCTGCGAATTCAGTTCAAAGACGTCGTCGGTCCCTGATTCTTGATCAGTACTTCACGGGCATGCTGTGAATGCCTGCAATAAAACTGCTGTGCATGCGTTCGATCGCCCCGTCGGGTTGAACGAGCGGCATGCGGGAAAGTAGTTCTTTGAACATCACCGCTAGTTCAACACGTGCGACGTGCATGCCAAGACACAGGTGTGGTCCACCCGCGCCGAACGCGACATGTGGGTTGGGATCGCGAGTGATGTCGAATGTATTGGGATTGGCAAAGACGTCTTCATCGCGATTTGCCGAACCGTAGAACATCACCACACGTTCGCCAGCCTTCATGTGTTGACCGCGAATAGTGGTGTCTTCCATGACAGTTCGCTTGAAGTGTGAAACCGGACTGCTGAAGCGCAACATTTCTTCAATCGCCGTTGCCAGGTGCCCATCGACATTGGACATCAACTTGGCACGTTGATCGGGATGATCGAATAGAAGTTGTAATCCGGCCGCCAGCAAGTTGCGGGTCGTGTCGCCACCAGCATTGACGAGTAACAAGAAAAACCATTGGAACTCTTCGTCGGTCAAGCGGTCGCCATCTACTTCAGCGTTGACCAAAATGGTTGCAAGATCATCGCCTGGAGTGTTGCGCTTTTTGTCGGCGACTGATTGTCCGTACATCAACATTTCGCCAATCGCTGCCATCTTTACCTCAGGCGGCGCAACTGCATCATCGTTGGTATGCATGATTTCAGTGAGGTTGTACAGACGCTCGCCATCTTCGCGAGGCATGCCCATCAATTCGGCGATTAAACCCGATGGCAATCGGCCGGCGATTTCGCTGACGAAATCGCACGAACCTTTTTGCATTGCTACGTCAACGATTTCGCGAGCGAGTTCTTCAATGCGTGGACGAAGTAGTGGTGCGTTCTTGGGTGTGAAGCCGCGTGAGACCAACAACTTGAATCGATCATGTTGCGGCGGGTCCATATTGAGCATCATCAGACGTTGCGCGTACAAACCCATCGGATCAGGGTCGGGCAACATCACCCCAGTTTCGTAGGAACTAAAGATTTTTGGCGTACGACTGATGGCGCGAATGTCGTCGTATTTAGTGATGGCCCAAAAACCAGGACCATCTGGTTCGTTGTGCCAAAAGACTGGAGCGTTGGCGCGCAGCCATTCGTACTGGTCCCACGGATGACCGTGAGCCGCGAAGTATTCGGGATCGATGAGATTGATTGCTGGTGCCATTGCTTGACTCCTTAGTTTTCGCCAGGGCTTAAATCTTCGCCAGGAAACGAATAAGTGACATCACTGAATTTGTCGCGGGCAAACATGTACAGCAGGCGTAGCGGCACTGTCCCGGTGTTATGGGCGTAATGCTCGAGGCTTTCGGGGATCCAGACCGCTGAACCCTCTCGAACGGGCGTTGGGTTGCCTTCAATGACGACATCGCCTTCACCCGACAAGATCACATAGATCTCGGTGGCATCGTGTGAGTGCCCCCTGGGTGGGGGAGTCGAGCCAACCGGCACCTCAGCGATTCCGACGGTCATTTCGTTGGTTGCGGTGGCATCGCCCCCAAACAGCTCCCACCAGCGCACCGAGCCCCGGGTGGGGCTGGTCCATTCTTCGGTCGGACAGTCATCTATATGGCGAACGACCACATGGCGAAAGACAGGAGATTCCATAGCCGAACCGTACCGCGTCGATGACTTCCCGTCTCGATTATCCCGTCTCAGTTATGTCAGGGGACATGCCTCAATGGCAGAATGGCGTCATGAGCAACACAACTATTGACGATGCCCTGACCCCCGCCCAAGCCGAGGCTTTCCGCGTGCAAGTTCGCGAGTTCCTGGAAAAGAACGCCTCCGGAATTGGTCGCCGCAGCGATACTTCTGTGCAAATCGCCAAGACGTACCAGAGTGCACTTGTCGAAGCCGGTCTCGCCGGTTTGGTGTACGGCAAAGAGCACGGTGGTGCCGGATTGACTCGTGCCCACGACCGCATCTATCGCGAAGAGTACGGCAAGTACCCCGACATGACTTTTGAATTGACCATCAGCCATGGCATGTGCTTGCCGATGCTCGGTCAGTTCGGTACCGAAGAGCAAAAGCGTCAGTTCATGCCCGACAACATTGCGGCGCGCACGATGTGGTGCCAGATGTTCTCTGAGCCCGGCGCTGGTTCAGACGTTGCGAGCTTGCAGACCAAGGCCGAACTCGACGGTGATGAATGGGTGCTCAATGGTCAGAAAGTTTGGACCACGCTTGCTCACGTGAGCGATTACGGAATCGTCATTGCCCGCACAAACCCCGACGCGCCGAAGCACGCGGGCATTTCAATGTTCATTATTGACATGAAGGCTCCTGGCGTAGAAATTCGTCCGATTCATCAGATCGACGGCGGCAGTCACTTCAACGAAATCTTCTTGACCGATGTGCGTACGCCCAAGTCATGGTTGCTCGGCGAACTTAACAACGGCTGGAACCAGGCGACCGCAATGCTCATGTTCGAGCGCGTCGCCATCGGAACTGGTTCGTCAAGCGGTGTCACTCATAACTTGGCCGATCGTTTGATCGACGTTGCCAAGAACAATGGCAAGTTGAGCGATCCGGTGATTCGCCAAGAACTGATGAAGTTGTACTGCGAAGAAACTTGCAAGTCATTGGTCTCGATGCGTACACGCGCCGAGATGAAGGCCGGCAAGGTGCCCGGTCCTGGCGGCTCGCTCGGCAAGTTGCACGGTGCTGTGATTGCTCGTTTCAGCCGCCCACTCATCAACCGCCTTGTCGGGGCAGATTGTGATGCATGGGAAGGTGAGGGCCGCGGTGAAAACTGGGCGCGCTACATCTTGTCGAGCTTCCAGTCGAACATCGCCGGTGGAACCGACGAGATTCAGCGCAACATCATCGGCGACCGCGTGCTTGGACTTCCGCGTGAACCAATGGTGGACAAGAATATGCCGTTCAAAGATCTCAAGGTCGGTACCATTCGTTCATGACGCAACTTCCGCTCTCACAGATTTGGGTGTATCCCGTTAAATCAATGGTGGGAGCAACAGTTGATGAATGCTCTGTCAGCGAGTTAGGTCTCGTTGGCGATCGAGTGTGGGCTGTTCGCGATGTTGAAAATGGTGGTATTCGAGGTGCCAAGAAATTTGGTGGCCTGATGAAGCTCTCGGCAACGTTTATTGCAGGTTCCGATGACGTCGAGATTTCTTTGCCGAGTGGTCGAGTCGTTCGTAGTGACGACAGCGATGTACACACAGCGATCAGTGAAGCAATTGGTGTTCAAGTTCAATTAGAACATCTGCGCCCAGCGACCGATCTCGATCACTATCGTCGTGGTGCACCAAGTAGTGACGACATGATGGAAGAACTGCGCAATGTTTTCGGGCGCGACATAGACGAACCACTTCCTGATTTTTCCGTCTTCCCACCTGAAGTGATTGAGTTTGAATCGCCACCAGGCACGTATCACGACTGTTGGCCGTTGATGATCATGAGCACTTCCGCGTTGCGGTCTATGCAAGAGGCCTTGCCAGATTCAAAGATTGATATTCGGCGTTTCCGACCGAGTTTGGTCATTGATACGGGTGATCAAACTGGTCATCCCGAATTTTCGTGGGCTGGAAAGACCGCGCGAATCGGCGAATGCGAAATTAAATTTCAGTCGGCGTGTCCGCGTTGCGTGATGGTGACGCGAGAAGTTGGTGATGATCTACCGGCCGATCGCGCCATCTTGCGCCACATCGTGCGCGACCTCGATCAAAATGTTGGTGTCTACGCCAAGGTCACCAAACCCGGCACCATCAAATCCACCGATCAACTCACATTCCTCCCGTGATTCTGGTGCAGAATTGTTGCGAAAAACGCAACTATTCTGCACCAGAATCACAAGGTGGATAGGACTATTTTGGCGACTTGGGTGGCGGGTTCGTCGTTGTAGTGCAGGCCGTCGTAACGGAAGATGCGCTCGCAGTCATTGGGGTATGACGGACACACATCATCGCGTAGCCGTACTACTTTGATCCCAATTTCGGCCGCAACATCGTCATAAGCGACTATCTCGCATTCGGTTCCTTCAACGTCTTTAGCAGTTTGATCTAAACGGGGGACTGGGGCGACCAAGATGATGTTGCTGGCGACTCCATCAAAGTAAGCGACTAGACGACGAATGCGATCGCGAGTTAATTGTTGTGCATTGGCTTCACAAAAGTAATAAGGCGTTCCTTGTTCAACGAATCCAGCACCAGTTCCACCCCACCAAATGATCGCTGTATCAATATCAAGTTCTTCGGCGCGAGCGCGAGTGCCTTGCAAGAACGTCACGCATTCGGGTTTACCGTATTGATCTTTCTTATCTTCTGACGGCACGCAACCGGGATCAGCGCGCACTTCTATTTCAACACCAAGAATTTCGGCTTCGGCTTGCAATTCATCGGCGGCGACGGCGGGGACAGAATCACCGAACACCATGACTCGTTGCAGTTGATCGCTGGGAACAGAATCAGTACTTATTGGTCGGGGTGCAAGAGTGACGTCAGCATCAAGTGCGGGTGCGGTGGGTGTCGAAACGACGAGGCACACGACAACGACGGCAACTGCAACGACTGAAAGAGGCAAGACACCAATTCGTGGAAGTCGGCGATTGCGTATAGGTGATTCAACAATGCGGTACGACAAGCCCGCCAAGACAATCGACAATGCGGTGACCACAACAAAACGGACGACACTATTCAGGTCATCAAACTTGTGCGAAACGACGAGCGGCCAGTGAAATAGATAGATGCCGTAACTCCAACGACCAATAAGTCGTAAAGCGGATGATGATAAAAAGCGATTTTCTTGGGTGGTGCTATAGACAACTGCGGTGATTCCCGCAAACGAAATGACAATGAGTGGGCCAGAGAAAACCCAGTCACGATCACCAGGCAACCAGATAGCTGTTGGGACTAAAACAACCAGTGAGAAAGCGGGCAACAACCACGACGGCAGAGACAGTTTCTTTGGTGGCCAACCTCGGGTTGCGATCGCTGCACCAATAAGAAATGCAACCGCTCGCGTGTCGGTTCCTTGGTACACCCGATCAATCGAAAGGCCAGCCTGAATTCCGACCACTTGAACAATCGCTGAAATGCCAGCACCAAACAATGCAACTTTGCCGAGAGTCAAAGGTGAACGGCGTTTTAAGACATACCAAGCGACAATGGGCCACACCACATAAAACTGTTCTTCGATGGCGAGTGACCATAAGTGTCGTAGTGGATCTGGTGTTGCAAAGTTATCCCAGTAACTCGTTCCACCGAATATGTGCACCCAGTTCGTTGAGTAGGTGAGTGCTCCCCAAATATTTCGTGCGGTGACCTCAACTTGATTGAGTTGTACGAGAATCGCAACAAGTCCGAGCAAGACAATGAGAGCGGGCACGAGACGGCGAATACGACGCATCCAAAATGCACCGAGAGCGACGCTTCCATTGCGCTCGTGTTCGGCAACCATCAACCCGGTAATTAGAAAGCCGGAGATGCCAAAGAAAACATCAACGCCAATCCAACCACCATCAATCACGCCACTATGAAATGCCACGACCACTAAGACCGAGAGTGCGCGCAGACCATCGAGGCCAGGTAGATACGGCGCTGAACGATCAGCGCCTACATGGATCTGCGAAGTCATCGATTCATTGTTGCTGGTCAAGCGTGGGAATTGCGGTATCTAACCCGCCAAAAGATGATCCGCCATCTTGTCCATTCAGAACTGCAAAGGGATCACGAATGTCGTCTTGATATCCCAATGCGTATGAGCCAAGTGCGTAGCCCGCCAACTTTTGTACGTGAGCGGGAAGAGTTCGTGCGACCTCAGGTGGGCATGACAAGTATTGATTTTCTTCTTGGCGTAACCAACCAAGGATGTAATCGACATTCAATCCTCGACGGATGTTCGCTGATTGATTTGCCCCACCACCATGAATCGTGCGGCCGGTGTAGATAACAACTGAACCTTTTGGCATCGTGGCGCCCACTGTGCGGTGATTATCGGCAACCGCTGATGCTGGATCGAGCAAGCTGTTTGGAATAACGCGCGTCGCGCCATTTTCTTCGGTGAAGTCGTCAAGCGCCCAAATGGTAGAAACCTCAACGTCCATGTCGGCCGGGAACGGGAACATATTGAAACACCACTGATCGCGATGCAATCCTTGGGCTTGACCGCCTGGTCCGATATTGATGATTTGGGTGAGATGAAGTTGGAACGTGTCGGCATGGGGTCCGAGAATTCTCTTGGTGACGTCCAAAACAAGTGGGTGGGCCACCATCTCAATCGACGAACGAGAACGAGCAAGAAGTGCACCAGTGCGCTTGGTGGTACGACCAGTGAAGTCTTCGCTGCCGTATGGCGTGGCGTCAATGTAGGGCGCCATTTCGTGCAGAATTTGATCAACAAGTTCAGTCGAGGCCAAGTTCTCGATAATGGCGCATCCAACAGTCTGGACGGCTTGGGCGATGTCTTCAGCGGCAGCACTAGCCGGAAATCTCGGAATGACAGTCACATTGTTAGAGTAACCACTGTCTCAATTGTCTGCAAGAACGGAAAATCTATGTTTCGTCTCACCACTATCAATAATCGCTCGGCCATTGAAGTCGATGGTGTTTTTCATGATCTAGCCAAAGTCGTTGGCGATGAATCTTTGGCCGATCCGATGAATGCGATCGCACGATTTAGCGAGTTGCATTCGGCAAGTGACAAAGCCCGCTCTGGAGGTTCACCAGTGAGTGGTCCGATTGGCGTCTGCGTTCCGAACCCCAAGAAGGTTTTCGCAATTGGTCTGAATTATCGTTCGCACGCGAGCGAGTCGGAAATGGAAGTTCCGCCGGCACCTTTAACGTTCACCAAGTTCCCGTCGTGTCTCGTTGGTCCGACCGCTGACGTGGTTTTGTCGGGGCCATTGGTTGACTGGGAAGTTGAAATCGTTGTTGTCATCGGTAAGGGCGGCAAGAACATCGCCGAGTCATCATCGTGGAGCCATGTTGCTGGCATCACTCTTGGGCAAGACATCAGCGATCGTGCTGTTCAAATGACCGGAAAGCCACCACAGTTCAGTTTGGGTAAGAGTTTCGATAGCTTTGGTCCCATCGGGCCAGTCATTGCTTCAGTTGATTCTTTCAGTAATCCTGATGACATTGGTATTTGGTGCGATGTCACGGGTCAGCGAATGCAAGAAGCCCGCACAACTGATCTCATTTTCAATATCCCATTCTTGATTTCATATCTCTCAAGCATTTGCACGCTTGAAGCTGGTGACATCATTTTCACGGGTACACCCGATGGTGTTGGTGCAGCACGCGGGCAGTTCTTGAAAGCTGGCGACGTCATCGACAGCGGTGCCGAAGTCATCGGCACATTGCGCAATGTGTGCGTTGAGAAGTAAACGAACGCGTTAGTTAAGAACACGCGATAGTTCAGAAAACTTCAGCGAAAATATCGCGCATGGCTTGCCACGAACGCTCGTCGGCGTTCTTGTCATACAAAACTCCGGGGCGAGATCCATCGGCTCCAGGGTTGGTGAAACTGTGCTGTGCGCCCCCGTACACATTCAAACGCCAGTCAGCTTGTGCATCAGTCATTTCCTTTTCGAAGGCAACACGCTGATCTGGTGGAATCATTGGGTCGTCGGCACCAATGCACACCAAGACTTTCGCGGTGATTGCCCCTTCGGCCACCTTGGTCGATGTGCTGAGACCAGAGTGGAAGCCAACAATGGCGGCGAGGTCGGTTCCGGCACGAACGAGTTCGAGACACATCGTTCCGCCGAAGCAGTAACCAATTGCTGCGATACGAGAAGTGTCGACGCGGGGTTGGCTCAATAAAACATTGAGTCCAGCCTTGGCTCGTTTGAGTGTTTCATCAGGTGACGTAATGAGTGCCATCAACTTGGTCATCATGTCTTCAAGCGGCACCATCTTGCCACCACCGTGATAATCAAGAGCGAACGCCACAAAGCCAAGGGCCGCTAAACGATCAGCCTTGGTGAAGGTGTTCTCCGAAATTCCGGGACCTTCATGGCATACCAAAACTCCTGGGGCTTTGTTGTCACCTTCGGGAAGCGCCAGGTAACCGATGTAAGTAACGCCTTCGAGTTCGTAACTGATGTGCTGTCCCATGATTCATCCTTCGTTGGGTAATGATGCAATGAGTTTTGGCAATACATGTGGCCAGGAGTGACGCAGACCCGGGTGCAAATCAAATCCCTCAACAGTTGACAATGCAACCCACCGAACTTCGTCACTTTCATAGTTGGCTTCATGGGCTCCGACATCGCCAGTGACATGAGCAATCACGGTGTCGTAGCGCCAGTTGCCGTGATTGTCGGAATAGATGTCTTTGACGTCTAAAAACTGCTGGTCGATTCCGGCTTCTTCGTATGCTTCGCGAATTGCAGCCTCGATCGAATCTTCGTGAGAGTCAAGAGCGCCACCAGGAATGGCCCAAGTTCCGCCACCATGAGTCCAGGCAGCACGGAGTTGCAGTAACACGTGTGGTTCACCCATATCAAAGCGCACCATCAATAATCCGGCTGCGCCATGAAGTCCCCAATGGCGATAGCCACAATTACAAAAGACCCAGCCGTCACCGTCACGCAAACCCATGATCAAGATGTTGGCACAGCGCTGGGCGCCTTGCGGTGTTCGGGGCCAGCAAGTGCCAAACCTGAGAGAACCAAAATGACCATCACGATTGCAGTGATCAAAAAAGTCGGGCCACGACCCAGGTGGTCATAGCTCCAACCCGCGAAACTGGCGGCAATTCCGCCCGTGAGAGTTTGTAGGCCACCTAGTAGACCTTGGGCACCAGCTTGGCGTTCAACGGGTGCGGCCTGGCCAACTGCGACTCCAGAACTAGTGATCGAGAATCCGTCATTCAAAATATGCAAAAAGAAGACGCCCATCATCAAATACGGGCTCGGCAAGAAGCCGTACATCGTCATGCATCCGGCACCAACGATGCTGCCTATTGCTCCGACACGGTAAGCGCCCTTGTTTTGTGCGAGGCGGCCGCCGATTGGACCGAGGAAAATCATTGGCAACGCAAACAGGCTCACGCCGGCATTGGCCATCCACTCGGGGCCTTTCAAGTCGTCCATCATGATTGACCACAGCGAATCAAATGTGCCAATCATTAAGAACAACGAGACACCAATCAAGATCGCTCCAGATACTGCGGGAATTTTCAGGAGGTCAAATGCCAAGCGCTCGTTGGGCCGATCGGCTTTGGCGGTTTCGGGAACGGCGACCCGACTCAGCACAATAGTGACGACCAAGACGGCTGCACTAATGATGATGAAAGGGGCGGCAATGCCAATGGTGTCGACGGTCAAAACTGAAATGACCGGACCGAGCGCAAATCCGGCGATATCGACACTGAGCAACTTGCCCATGTTGCCACCAAGATTTTCGGGATCAGAAACAATCACGATCTTTCGCAGTGCGGGTAATGACATGCCGCCACCAATGCCCATCAGTAGACGACCAATCAGCAGTAGGGCAAAGTTTTGGCCGAAGCCCATGAACAAACAGCCGATGATGACTAATAAGAATCCAGTCATCATCAAAACTTTGGCGCGACCACGGTCGGCCAATGGAGCAATGGAAATCTGGCTAAAGAATGCCGAAAAGAATCCGGCCGCCAGTACAAGCCCAAGTCCTGATTCGCTAATGCCGTACTTGTCGCGGTAATCGTCGAGCATGGTGAACATCACGCCATACGTGGACGACATCAATAAGGTCGCGAATTGAAGCGTACGAAAGAGTCGCTTCAAAGGCATAAAGGAGAATTCTAGGTCTTGATCAGTGTGACGGTGCGTTTAAGGCAATCAACGCATCTAGCGCGTCGGCGCTCAGTTCTTCGAGTGCCGAACACGAATGCAAGACCTCAACCACATACGCATCGGGATGATGAGCGGCGATTGACCGCCACGCATGCGCGCCTTGGCGTTCTGCATTGGCCTGAATACGAAGCTGGTCCCAAATGGCGTAGGGGGCAAATGCGTCGTAGTAGGTCTGTGTTGCTTGCGGGAGAGGGGCAAGAAGTTCATCGCGTAAAGATTCGTCGAGAGCAAATGCTCCTTCAATACGATTCGCAATCTCGTCTTCGCTTTCTGCGCACTCAAGGAGAACAATCGCATGTGCGGGAAGTTGTTCGGCCCACACGCGATAACGATTGGCCGCACCGCGTTCAAGCAATGCCAAGAATCGAGGACGGGTACCGTCGGGAACTTGCGAAATAAATGGGCTCAGTAATTCGCCAAATCTCGGGATTTCTAACGCTGTCATGCCTAAACCTTAGAGCAGTTAGGGTTGGAATATGCCAATCAAAGCCCAACCATTGACGGGAGTATGTGCCGCTGAAGTTTCAGGAATCGATCTTGCCAGTCTGAGCGACCCTGATCTAGCAGAATTGCGGGCTTTGGTCTGTGAGCATGAAGTCTTAGTGGTGCGTGGTCAGTCCTTAGAACCGGCGCAACAAAGCGCTTTTTCGGCGCGACTTGGTCCGTTCGGTGAGGTTCCGTTTATCGCAACAATGGATGAGTTTCCTGAAGTCATTCGCGTTGTCAAAGAGGCCGATGAAGGTGCGGCGTTTAACTTCGGCGGAGCGTGGCACTCAGATTTTTCCTTTCAAAACGAGCCACCGTCCTTCACGATCCTTTCGGCAGTTGACATTCCGCCGTGGGGCGGTGACACCTGTTTTGCATCAATGACGGCTGCTTGGAATGCACTACATGAGCCGATGCAAATTCGACTGCGCGCGTTGAACGCTGTGCATTCGGCCCGCGATGCTTATTCGCCCAAAATGCAAGCGCTACATACAGGGATGAGCGGAATGCAAATTGTGTGTGATGACTCGGCTAATGAGCATGAGATTCATCCTTTAGTGCCGGTGCATCCCGAGACCGGAAAAGAAGTCCTGTTTTTTAATCGGGCGTACGTTCGAGATATTGAAGAGATGCCGAATGATGAAGCCCAATCGCTCATGTCGTTTTTGCATCTTCACACGACCGATGTCAAATTCATGTATCGGCATCGGTGGCAAGCTGGAGATGTTGTGATTTGGGATAATCGTTCAACTCAACATGTGGCTTTAAATGACTATGCCGGGTTTCGTCGTGAGTTGCGACGGACGACTATTGCTGGTGAAGCACCACAACGGTGATTACTAGCTACCAACTACCAACTACCGCCGCCGCCTCCGCCGAAGCCTCCTCCGCCACCGCTAAAGCCTCCGCCAGAACTGAAACCGCTCGAGTTTGCTGTACGAACTGGCGTGTACGCGGTTGTCGTCGCGTTGTCCCAAATTCGCTGTTGCGGCAAGGTAGCGAACAACAAAGGTGAAGTGCTCATGTTCCATTGCTCGAGCTGTGCCTTGGGCATGGCATTGACCCATGAGTTCACTGCGTTAAATGCCACTGCATAACCCATGTATTCGCGCATCAACCCCATACGTTCAGCGGCTTGAGCATGAGCTGCTTCACTTTCGCGGAAGAAGCGTTCAAAACCTTCGGCACGCACGGCGGTGCCGAGACCGCGACTCGTGAACGAGCCGATCTGGCCGGAATGGCTGAGACGCCCATAAACGAGGATCACTCCACTGATGAAAATTGCCCCCGCCGGAAGGAAGAAGTTCAGGGTGTTCGAGCCTGAGCCAACTCCAGCAGCAAAGATCGCGACAATAATGAGCATGACAATGAATACGGCGCGAGCCAGAATTTTTCCACTCCGAGGGATTGATCCGGCACTCAATGTTTTGTCGGAGAGCAAGCCGAGGCTTCGGAGTTGATCATCTACTTGTTGGACGTAGGTTTTTACTTTTGCTGACAGAGCAGAGTTTCTCTGTGAAAGTGCGGCTTCGTTTTGGTCGCCGAGCAAAGCGTTCAGCAAGGTGAGTTCATAACTCTTCACCTGACGCGGCGGCTGATCTATGCGGCCAACAACCCATACCTTATTGACTTGATTTAGCGAGATCACTCCATCGGCAGCGAGATCAACCAATGTTGAAGCCAGCATGCGACTCACATTGACTTTGCTGCCTTCTTTCATTCGCAAGAGGCAAGCGGGGTCTAAGTTCACCGGAGGGACAAATTCGACGGGCATTTCTTGTGTAGTAGTTGTTGGCACAATTGATAATGAGCCTGGCGGTGGTGGCGGCAAGATTGGTCGTTGTATGCGGTCGGGCAGATCAATCGACATCGGGCCCGAAAATGTCTCGCTAATTCCAGCAATCGCCATTGCGCGTTGGCGACGGTAACGCGTGAGATTGATAAAGACTGCTGCGACAAGCGCGAGATACATCAACGCAATCGCAATCACTGCTGTTGGAACTGATTGTGATCGGTCAATCAATGTTGGCGTTGCGTCAAACGCAGAACTCGGAAAGTCAATTTCGACAGTGAATGCGCTATTGGGTGCGAGGTTTCTGGCTGAGAATCTTGCGCCGTCAGGGGTCGGCGTGTTTTCGTTGCAAGGATTCTGTGTATTCATTGCTCCTTGATAGCAACGAGTGTCAAGTGGGCCAGTTGGTCCGATGACGGTGTAGGTCAAAGAATCAATGGGCTGGCGCCAATCAGTAATGGCATCAAGTGGCAACGTGGCGGTGTCTCCATTAATGACAAGTACATCTTCAATTTGATAACTGAGTTCATAGGTATGGGCATTAGTGATGGTGATGGCGGCATCGCCAATTCGCACGTTAACTGCGCCCCCTAAATCAGATATCTCAAGCGAATTGGGCGTTCCTTCAGACGTTGCTATTTGCATGGCCCGAATAACGTGGCTTCCGAGTCCGTTGTACTCAATAGGGATAGATCTTTCAATTCCATGACGATCGGTACGAAAGACTTGAGTGATCTTTTCGGTGATGACGACCGAATGATCAGGCTGAATCTGCGCGATGACGTCAAATGATCGCGTCGTATCTTCGCCTAAATTCCAGAGATTTTGCTTTTCGACTTGGGCGATGATTTCGTCGCTTGTCAAACCTTCCATGTTGCCGAGTTCAGCAATCATTGGTTCAGGCACTGGTGCCGTCAGTTCTGGACCTGTTGACCTATCAATGAGGTTGACGAGGTTTGGGCTGAACACGGTGGGACCAAGGAAAATCAACGATGGAAGTGTCATGGCCACGATCAAAAAAAGAATGTGCCAAAAAGTCCAACGTCGAGCCATGAGTTGACTATAGATGGCGACTATGAATATGCGTATGGGTTTGAAAAATGTGGAGCGATGTGGATGGGGTTCAACGCCGGGTGTGATGTCGCACTATCACGACACCGAATGGGGATTTCCAACCGCTGACGACTCTCGGCTTTTTGAAAAACTCTGTTTGGAAGGCTTTCAGAGTGGACTTTCATGGAGCACGATTCTGAATAAGCGAGACGATTTTCGGCGGTGCTTTAAGAATTTTGATATCAATAAAGTCTCTCGCTTCACCCAAACTGATATTGAGCGACTGTTGGGCGATGCCTCGATCGTCCGCCATCGAGGCAAGATTGAGTCCACGATCAATAATGCTCAACGTTGCCGTGAACTGATCAAAGAGTGCGGGTCGTTAGGTAGATACATCTGGCAATTTGAGCCATCACTATCTTCGCGACCAAAGCGACCCACCGCGGCCGATGTGTCCTCCTTTGTGACCTCTCCAGAATCAATCGCCTTATCGAAAGACCTCAAAAAGCGCGGGTGGAGTTTCGTTGGCCCAACGACGATGTACGCCTTTATGCAGTCAATGGGGCTTGTGAATGATCATCATGTGGGCTGCTTTGTCTGGAAACAAGTTGAAGGCGCTCGTCGCTCATTTGAGCGACCCGGGTGACCCGAAGGTCATCGTCACAATCGTTTGCCACCCACTAGTCGGTCTGATCTGAGAAACTGTCTGTTGTGAGTGATCAAATCGATACCCGAACTGCGTGGTTGAGTCCAGAGTTGCTGGCCTCGGTGCGAGCCAATGTGCCCCTTGTATATGTCGATGCGATTCCGGTTCGGGTTGACGAATCAGGTCGGGTGACCCAAGTTGGTTTGTTGTTACGAGTGGCGTCTGACGGCTCGATTAGTCGCATGTTGGTATCTGGTCGGGTGCTGTACGGCGAGCGGGTCCGCGATGCGCTCATTCGTCATCTTGAAAAAGACTTGGGGCCGCTGGCGTTACCCAAGGTGCCCACTAACCCTGCGCCATTCACAATCGCCGAGTATTTCCCCGATCCCGATATCAGTGGTTTTGTCGACCCTCGTCATCATGCGGTGAGCCTGGCTTACGTGGTTCCGGTTTCAGGCGATTGCACTCCAACCCAGCAGGCACTTGATTTGGCTTGGTTCACACCAGCCGAAGCGGCCTCGGCAAAGATTGCCGCCGACATGACAGGTGGGCAAGATCGGCTTCTGCGTTTGGGCCTTGCTCACGTCGGTGAACTGCCCTAAGTAGGTTGTACATTACGGGCCGGTTTTACTTGACGGTTCGTTTCTTACGTACGCGGCGAGCAGTTCTGTCAGTCGTCAGGTGCGAAACCACTTTGGTCTCATCGTCAAGGTCTATCGAGATGCCATCTGCATCAATATCTTCGGGTTCGCCTGATGCTTCCCAGATCACTGCACCTTCGTCTTTGGGCTTGCGGCCCAGTACTTTGTCGACTCCGAGCATGGCGCTAAAGACCATTGCACCGACGGCCCCGTGTCGAGCTCGGGCCCGTTCAAGCATGGCGTGATCTGAATCAGATATTGGTTCTTTGTCTCCAGGCTCAAAACTGTTCTTTTCAACCATGGGCAACACGGTATCTCATGGCTGCTCTTCATCTTCGTGCAGGTGCCTCGCGTGACTTAGGATGTTCTTGTGCTTCGGAGCGGAAAAATTGCTCACACTGCAGCGGCGATGCGTACCGCTCTGGTGGGCTTGCCGACTCTGCGTTTTGATGCGATGTCAACCATTGGCCCGGCCCCGGTCGAAAGAAGTGTGATCGAAAGTATCACCGTCAAAGGTCGCGAAGTATTGGTGCAGTGGGATGATGGCATTGTCTTGTCAACCGCTTTGCGCTTTAGTGGTGAGTGGCATTTGTATCGCGCCGATGAGATGTGGCGAAAAGAAACGTACCGAGCTCGTGTCGTGATTGAAGTAGATGGTTGGGTAGCGGTGTGCTTTGATGCCCCGATTGTTGAAACGTACCGTCAACCCGATCGCAAGCGTCACCCGCAATCGGGTGGTGTCGGTCCAAATATTTCTCAGAGAAAAACTGATCTGTCTGGCTGCACGCAACGGTTACTTGATTACCGTTACGCAGACGCGATGATCGCTGATGTATTGATGGATGAATCGGTGGTCAGTGGTTTAGGAAATGTTGCTCGTAGCGAAGCTTTATGGGCAGTGGGTTTAAGTCCGTACGCGAAGATGGCCGATCTTTCCTACGAAGATTGCGCAGTGCTGATTGAAACTGCGTCGAGAATTGTTCAAAGCGATCACGAAAATTCACCTGCCGTGTATGGGCGCAATGGTCAGCAATGTGTTCGGTGCCGCGGAACTATTGATTTCAAAATCATTGGTAATCCGCGCCGCAATATGTATTGGTGCCCAGAATGTCAAGGTCGGTTAGATCGACGACTCATTCCCAACAATCTTCTGCAAGGCGATCATACGCCCAGTCATCCAGCTGAATTGATGTACTTATCTGATGCGGTTGCGGCGCGGAAACGTCGGAAGATATTTGATGATCTGAATCAACTCGGTTGAATCAATCGTGCGTTACGCACGACCCATCACCTTGTCAATAATGATCTCAATGACGACCCGGTCTTCGCGAACTTTTGGTTGGCGATAACGGTCTGCGTAAGCCTCAACTGCTTGGGCGACAATGTCGGCTTCTGTGCGCAAGCGCACCGATCCTTCAATGGTGATCCAGCGCCCACGATCAACTTGGCTGACAACGGCCCGTCCACCTTGTGCCGCATGACGTGCCTTCATTGATTTCGCAAATGTGATGACCCGCACCAGGTTCTGGTCTGGATCGTAGGTAAACCCGACGGGAACAACGTGCGGTGAACCATCGGCCCGCAGAGTTGTCAAAGTTGCCAAGTGATTCTCGCAAATGAACTCAAGTTGGCTTGCTGTGAGATCAGAAGATTGAAAACTCATGGAGCACCTTTAGTGAGTTGCAATTGCGTCAAGAATGTCAAGCTTTGCCGCTCGACGAGCCGGAAAGATTGCCGCAAAGATTCCGACCACGATTGAAGCAATCAAAATTGTGACAATCGTGCTGATCGGAACAACCGTGGCTGTCACGAACGAATCGGGGAGTGCGATAGCGACGGCAATTCCTAGCGGAATACCAACGACGATTCCGAGTGTTGCGCCAAATACCGAAACGATGATCGCTTCCCACCTGACCGAGCGCTTCAAATGTCGACGACTCATGCCAACTGCACGCAACAAACCGAATTCTCGAGTTCGTTCAAAAACCGACAAGGCCATGGTGTTGGCGATGCCAAGAATGGCGATGAAGATGGCAAAAATCAACAGGCCATACACGATGGCTAACAGTTGATTGAGTTGGTCTTCTTGGCTCTTTTGGAATTCGGCCTGATCTTGAACTTCAGCACTCGGGAAATCGGCGGCGACTTTCTCAACTGCAAGGCGTGCATCCTCAATGGAGACGCCGTCTGCTATGTCTGCACCGATAAAGAAGTCGACTGGTGGGGCTGATGAAACTGCAGCGAGAGTGTCAAGGCCAATGAGCCAGTTGCCGGCAACTGATGAGTCCGCGTAAATACCACCAACTGTCAGCGTTGATTTTTTCCCATTTTGCCAAGTGATGTCGACGGTGTCGCCAACATCGACGTTGAGATCACGGGCGGGATCTTGATACAACAGAATGTCGCCATTGGCGAGGCTGTCAATTGATCCCTTTTGAATATCAATGTCGACGAGATCTCCCATTTCGGGCTTGACTGCACCGATCTGTTTTTCTTCACCATTGACAAGCGCCACCGTGGCGCGGAATGGACTCACCGAACCAAGTTCGGGCAGTTCGGCAAGGCGTTCACCAAATGCCACTGGTAGACCTTGGAAACTTAAGTTGGTCACAAAGAAATCGGCGGTCACCGAAGCTTTGAGCTGATCGGTAAACGACTTCTTGACCGATGAGGCAACGACTGAGACCATGCTCACTAAGGCCAGTCCAACCATCAAGGCCGAAGCGGTTGACGCAGTGCGACGGGGAGTGCGTTGTGCATTGCGACTGGCGAGTCGGCCGGGTACTGAATTTGTCATGGGGCGAAGTGGGAAAGGCAAGATGCGACTAATGATCCGACTCACTGGTGCAGCAATGGTGGTTGACAAACTGGCAACACCAAGGAATAACAACACTGCACCAATTGCCGATCCACCAAGCGTTCCGACAGTTCCGCCTGGTTGCACAAAGAGTCCGACGCTAAAGAGTGTGATTCCGGCGACGAGCGTGGCAATACCCACGATCAGTCGCTTGCTGCGTTGAAGGGCCGAGAAACCGAGTTCTGGACGCATGGCGGCAACGGGAGGAATGCGTCCTGCTCGCAAGGCTGGGACAATTGCTGCGGCAACTGTGACGCCAATTCCGATCACGATGGACAAGATGACGGTTCGACTCGAGATCAACAAATCGGCTGCGGGGAACGCCGCACCAGCAGCGTTGAATGCAAAAGTAATGCCTTTGGCAACACCGAGTCCTCCGACGAGGCCAAGACCAGTGGCGATGATTCCCACAACTAGACCTTCGCCGATAATCATTTGGTGAATTTGTCGAGTGCTAGCACCAACAGCGCGAAGTAACGCAAGCTCACGTAGTCGTTGGCTCACGATGATGGCGAAGGTGTTGAAAATCAAGAACGCACTGACAAAGAGCGAAATCGCCGCGAAGCCCAAAAGAACTTTGCCAAAGATGTCAATGATTTCGTTGATCGCGCCAGCAGTCTCTTGTGCCGATTGCTCACCGGTGATGACCTCGTAGCCCGATGGCAAGACTTCTTCAATTGCTTGTTGAACTTCACTGCGGGATGCGTCAACAGTGATGCCCACATAAATACTGTCGGCTTTATTGTCGGCGCCTAAAAACTCATTCGCAGTGATCGGGTCAAAAGCGGAAACGCTTGCTCCTCCGCCTCCTGAAGTTGATCCAGTTCCGGTGAGACCAACAAGTGTGAACTCGCCCTTGCCGATTGGGCCAACCAGCGTGACTTTGTCACCCAACACATACCCAGCACGTTTGGCTGATGCCTTATCAATGGCAACTTCGCCAGATTTAGTGGGAACGACTCCTTCAAGAAGTGTTCGGCCGTCGAGTCCGTCGGGGCCGGTCCAACTAATACCAAATGCTGGGCCAGATGTTTGTAATGGCTCACCGTCGGACTTGATGATTGTGGCTTGGCGAAGGAGATTGGCTTCAACGAGTCGGACTCCATCAAGTGCAGCAATATCTTTCATCAGTGAGATGTCAACAGGATCACGTTCGGCCCGCGCAGAATCGCCAAAGGCAATCTCTGTGCGAATTTCAAGATCAACTTCACCGCGTAACTCAACAAACAAGTTATTGATTGCGCCTTTGACGCTGTCGGTCAATATGAATGCACCCGACACAAATGCGACGCCACTGACGACGGCAAGAATGGTCAGAAGAATTCGAAACTTGCGCGCGAGTACACCGCGCAAAGTAAGTCGAACGACGGGGGAGGCCATCATCAACTTCCGAGACGCTTCATGCGGTCAAGGACTATTTCGGCAGTCGGGTTTTCAACTTCGTCAACAACTTTTCCGTCGGCCAAGAAGATCACTCGATCGGCATAGCCTGCGGCGACCGGATCGTGGGTCACCATTACGATGGTTTGACCTAAGTCGGTGACAGCGTGCTTCATGAAGGCCAAAATCTCGGCTCCCGTTTTGCTGTCAAGGTTTCCGGTTGGCTCATCCGCAAAAATAATTTGTGGGCGACTGGCCAGTGCGCGAGCAACAGCGACACGTTGTTGCTGTCCGCCTGATAGTTCGCTCGGACGATGGCTTAAGCGATTGCGTAAATTCATTTTGTCAATGACTGTGTCAAGCCATTCTTGGTCGGGCTTAATTCCGCCTAAGTCCATGGGCAGCGTGATGTTTTCTAATGCAGTCAACGTAGGAATCAAGTTGTATGCCTGAAAGATGAATCCAACCTTTTCGCGACGGAGCGATGTGAGTTTCTTATCATCAAGTTGTGCAAGATCGGTATCGCCGATGATGACGCGACCACTCGTGAGCGAATCAAGGCCGGCGAGGCAGTGCATCAATGTGCTCTTGCCTGAACCAGATGGTCCCATGATCGCAGTGAATT
>JBIKOO010000182.1:0-2660 GCA_044358015.1 Ilumatobacteraceae bacterium | reverse complement strand
CCGAAAAGAAGTTCTTGGGATCATCAGTTGCGAAAGTCGTGCGCATGAGTGGGATGACTTCATCTTCAAAAACTGGGCAGCAATACAGTTCGTCAGTCAATGTGAATGAACTTCCGAGTCCTTCACAAATTGGATGATCAGAGTCAATGACTTCAATGGTGTGTTCAACATCAAAGACATAGCCAGAGTCGGGATAACTCACACCGCGTAATGTTGCCGGCTGATAATGGAAGCGACCACCGACTAGATCGGCGAATCCGTCCCACATCGGCCAACTTGCTAATGCATGATGCATGAAAACCAAACCAGTTCCGGCATCTTGAAGATCACTGAGAACTTTGATGTGCTCGGCGGTTGGTGCGGGAAGATCAACTGGGGGATCGCCGCCGGTGAACTTCAGTCCGGGCATGTCATAGAAAACGACAACGTCATATCCGGTCGATGGCGTATCGGCAGCAGTCCATGTGATGTTGTCGATCGAATCAAAGACAGCAAAGAATGCGTCGGCGACAAAAGGATGTCCGCCCGTGACTACTTGAACCGAGATGTGAGGTTCAGCCACGGCCGACGAAGGCCCATTCGCCCATGATCTTGTTTTCATGATCAAGGCGAATCGCCAAAATCTCGCGGCTGCGTAGATGTAGTGCTGTGTGGGATGCCGCGAAAACTCGTTCCATTGAGACCGAGAAACATTCGCCCGCTAGTCCGTACGTTTTGCTGACATCATCAAGATGCAAACTGTCGGAGCGACCAGAGTTGTAAGCGCTGAGAGCGGCAGTGAGTTCGTCAGACTTGCCAAGAGTTGTTTCAACTTCGTTGGCAAAACCGATCATGAGATCAGTTTCTTCATGCATCCACGCAATTTCGTGGGCGGCCCGTTCAGCAACATTGCGCAGAACATTTTCGAGCATCTGGATCGTGATTTTGACGGTGGGGTCGCTGACCGCGGCGTCAACTGCGGTGAGTAGTTCGTTGCGGCAATCAAGAATGACTTGATCGGTTGTGGGTCGAGAAAACATCGCGTTCCCTTTCAGAGTGTTGGCGGGATGCAACCCGCCAAGAAGTTGTTGTGTCCGACGGTGAGCGCATTCAATGTGTACGTGGTCATGATCCCTGAGTTCTGACCACGAGCCATTGCGCCAGCACCAGCAAGAACTTGTCCGTACACCGAGATTGCTGCCAGCGATGAGAAATAGCCAAGCGTTGCCATGTTGATGGTGTCTTCGCCGAATCCGGTCTGTTCGCGATAGCGCGCAAGGAAAGCTTCAGGATCTTGAAGAATGAGGTTCGGTCCCGAAGAAGATGAGTAGATCATGTAGTAGCCAAGATCTTCGCGTGGGTCGCCAATGTGGGTGAGTTCCCAGTCGATGACCTGATGTGAACCATCGGTGCCAACCATGATGTTGGCGGGTTGAAAGTCGCTGTGTACTAGTCGTAACGGAAGCGGTGGTGGACGATTGGCATCTAGCCATTCGGCGACATAGCGAAGGAATGGATTTGATTCAGCGTGGGTGCGGTCTGCTTGACGGAAACGGTCAATCAAACCGCCCATGTAGGTTGACCAATCGGTCGGACGCGGAATCGATGAACCAACGTCGTCAGGATTAATGCGGTGTACTGCCGCCATCGTGTCGACGAGATCAAAGATGTGGCGTCCATAACCAGCATCAGGTGAGCATTCGTTGAGGTGCGCTTGCAACGACTGTCCAGCAACGAAGTCGAGCACAATCGCTTTGGTGCCAAGTTGGGATCCGGTGCTGTCGTAGTAACGAGCTTTTGGCATGGGAATACTTTGCGCTTGTCCGAGAGCACTCAGTAATGCCCACTCGGTACCACGATCTGTTTCCATCATGGCTTTGCCTGGGGGAGGGTCGCCGCGCAAAACGAGAGTCTCAGTCGTGCCGTCTTGCCAGCGCACTTCGGCTCGGGCCATGAGGCGGCTGTAGCCACCAGTCATTGCTTCGTAACCCGTGACGGTCGCAGTCTGACCAGACTCTTTGGACAAAAACGCACCGAGTAATTCGGGCATAGCTGCTACATCTTGCATGATTTCTCCCGCGAATAAAGTTGTTTAGTGACGTTCGAGTGCTGGTGCTGCGACGCGGTGGTTGGCAATTTGTGGCCCACCAACCCAGCCGCATAATTGCGGATCGCAGCCACGAATCTCGCCTTCGATGTAACTGCCATCGATGTTGAAGAGGCCCCACTTGCCATCAAGTGAAACTTTGATATGGCCCGCGCCATCTTGTTCATACAGGGCCTTTGAAAACGGGTGGATGATTCCGTGCATCACTTACCTCCGTTACTTCGCGGCGCTTCATCATTCGTGATGTAGTCGCCAAGCTTTTGATGGATCCAACGAACTTTGGCTTCTTGATAATTGGCCAAGGTGATGCCGGGCTTACGCGTCGTCTCGAGGCCCTGCTGCACGCGACACATATTGAAAACATCTTGTTGGAAAACTTTGGCCAACATGCCAAGTTCGGTGGCATTGGTGAATGGTTCATCAATGGTGAGATCGCGACGCTTGACCGGCTTGGGCTTATCGCCCTTGTATGGCGACAAGAAAAACACTTCCATGATTGACGATCGATGATCGTCGCCATTGGGACGGAAGCGATACACGATGCGGTTGAATGCGCCCCAGGGATGCATATTCG
>JBIKOO010000024.1:0-27189 GCA_044358015.1 Ilumatobacteraceae bacterium | reverse complement strand
GACGAGCCAAGTGTGCAACGCGTGATTGAGTTCTTCAACGAAAAACTGAAGTAATTTTGTGATTCTGGTGCAGATTTGTTGCGTTATTCGCAACAAATCTGCACCAGAATCACAAGTGTTAGTACGTCAATGTGAAGCGCTGGTGTTCCCAAGTTTCAAGTGCGTCGATTGGTGAGCCGGCAGATTCAAGTAAGTGACGCGCCAACAAACCTTTCGCGGCCTTGGCATCGTGACCCGCAACTTTTCCTGACTTCTCCACGAACGTGACCGAACTCAAACTTGCGTACGCATCGGGTGTCGGTGTCCACGCGGCGCGATGTTCATTGGGTAGCAGATCAATCACGTGATGGCCAGCAAGTCGCGCGTTCAAGACTTTTGACAACGGCTCGCGCCACCATGTTGACAACTTCCCGATCGGTGCAAACGAAGCGCCCATTTTCAATTTGTAGTCGGGTATCTGATCGTCGAAACCAACGAGGCCAAGCAAGCCCGACAAAACAATGAGCGATTCGGTTGCCCGGGCATGAACTTTGGGGCTCATTGTTGATGGAGACAGGTGATCCCACACCACGCCGGTGTAGCGCTCATGGGCCGCCATTGTTGGCGCGCCGATCATCGAAGTGTTGATCACTTGAGCGCGGGCTAAGTGTTTGCCCCCTACCCCAAGCAACTTGGCATCGCCGCCAGCAAGTTCTTCAAGGGCGGTCGCAATCTGCGAGCGGTATCTGCCAAGAGCCTTGCCAAAGTCGCCAGAAGTGGCTTTCCACTTGGGTGCCGAACCGCCTTCGGCCTTGCCCTCAGATGGAGGGAGCAAAATCACAAGGGGAAATGACTTTCGGCTCACGGTACAAATTCAACTCTATGGAGACAGCGAGTATCGTGATCCTCATGCGCATTCATGTCGACGCCGAAAAATGTCAAGGTCACAACCGTTGCTATGCATTAGCCCCCGAGCTTTTTGATGTTGATGATTACGGCAATGCCGTGGTTATCGGTGACGGTTCGGTGCCGGCCGAACTTGAAGACAAGGCTCGACTGGCTCTGGCCAACTGCCCCGAATTCGCCATCACGATTTCAGAATGATTGTCTGACCCCCTCATGACATCTACCGAAAACTTGAACGAAGAGTTCACGCCCGTCACCGACTGGGCGACCGATTTCGATCACGCTGATCCGCAATACAACCGCAATGCGCACGAAATATGGGCCGAACTCCGTGGCACGTGCCCCGTCGCTCACTCCGACCGTTATGGCGGAACCTGGTTGCCGACAACGCACGAGTACGTACGCGAAATTGCGTACGACACCGAAAACTTTACGAGTCGCGCGGTGATCGTTGAAAAAATGGTTCCGCCAGATCCGGCACCTATCGGTGGAGCACCGCCGATCACCAGCGACCCGCCGTTTCATATCGAAGCCCGCAAACTTTTGTTGCCACCATTCGCACCGAAAAAGATTGAGTTATGGGAACCCGAAGTCCGGACCTTGTGTCGCGGCCTTCTTGATTCAATGATGGCTGATGTTGCAGCAGGCAAGACAATCGATGCTGCGGCCGATTATGCCAAGCGCATTCCGGTCAACGTGATTTCACGCATGCTTGGCTTCCCCATGAGCGACGAAGACTTGTTCCTTGAGTTTGTTCATGACGTACTTGAAGGCATTGATGACGCACCAGAAGTTCGGTTCGTCAAAATTGAGCGCTTGATTCAGTACATCGTTTCGCAAATTGAAGATCACGTTGAGAATCCGCGCGATGACCTCACGTCGTATCTGATGGGCGTTGAATTGTTTGGCGAAAAGTTGTCCGTCGAACACATCGGTGGCTCAATCATCTTGTTGTTGATCGCTGGTATCGACACCACATGGAGCGCTATCGGCTCGAGCTTGTGGCATCTTGCCAATAACCCCGATGACTTATCTCGTTTGGTTGCTGATCGTTCACTTATTCCAACTGCGGTTGAAGAGTTCTTGCGCGTGTATGCACCGGTCACCATGGCTCGCCTTGTTGCCAAAGATCACGACTTCCACGGTTGCCCAATGAAGGTTGATGATTGGGTGTTGTTGCCATTCCCGGCTGCCAACCTTGACCCCGAGGTTTTCCCAGATGCCGACAAGGTGTTGATTGATCGCGCCGAAAACCGTCACTCCGCATTTGGTCTCGGTATTCACCGTTGCCTCGGTTCAAACTTGGCTCGTCTTGAGTTGACCATTGCGATTGAAGAATTCATCGATCGTTTCCCGTCGTTCACTCTTGGTGGTACCGAAGACGATGTGACGTGGAGTGTCGGCCAGATTCGCGGACCTCGCGAACTGCCAGTACAAGTGTTGGCGAAGTAAGTAGTACCGAGCCGTCATCCGAGTGCAACAACTGTGACGCTCACCGAACCAGGACAACGTTGGGCCGAACAACTTTTAGCGTGGGCAATTCCCGACGAAATTGTTGCGCAAGCTGAAGTGCCACCGTGGTCGCATGACCCAAAAACTTTTGCTGTCGACGAAACTCTTGACCCCACGAATCCCATCTTTGAGTTAGCGCGCGAGCTTCTACCGTTAGAAGGCGGAACCGTGATGGATGTGGGTTGTGGTGGTGGCCGTTCGTCATTGCCATTAGTTCCGCGTGCAACTCGCATTGTTGGTGTTGATGAAAACCCGGCGATGTTGGCGCGTTTTGGTCAAGCCGCTGATGAAGCGGGTGTTGAATTCACCGAGATTCAGGGACGTTTCCCTGATGTGATCATTGAGGCCGAACTTGCTGGTCGACCTATTGCGCCGTGCGACGTGGTGGTGTGTCATCACGTGTTTTTCAATGTCGCCGACCTTGAACCATTTGTTGTGGCATTAACTGCAATGGCCAGGCTCGGTGTTGTCGTGGTGATGCCAAAGAAGCATCCACTGTCGGCATGGAACGAAGGTTGGAAACACTTCTGGAATATCAATCGGCCGGATGGACCAACCTCTGATGACGCAATCAAGGTGACTGAGGGACTCGGACTCGAACCCGAAGTATTTGAAGTTGAGCGACCACCGATGTCGCGTCACGCTGAAGATCCAGCATCATTAGTTGTCTCGGCGCGACGACGATTGTGTTTACCCGCAAGTCGTGATGCTGAAATTGAAGAGTGGTTACGCGACCACCCGCCGGCATTTATGAGTGATGTGGTTGTACTGCGGTGGCCCGGAGGTCTTTCGTAGAACCGTGGCGCTGGCCTTCGTAGATGCCGTGCTTCGGTGAAATGGCGTACGCAACAATGCACACGATTCCAGCAGGCACAGCCATGCCGGCTCCGAACAATTCAATCGCTAATACCGCACACGCGATTGGTGCATTGGCTGCGGCGCCAAAGACGGCGGCAAGACAGGCGGCGGCGGCGAGTGTGGGGGAGAGATGAAGTGGGCCGGACAACGCCGAACCAAGAGTTGCACCAACGACGAATAGTGGTGTCACCTCCCCACCAGGGATACCGCAACCAAGCGCGATGGACGTGAAAAGAATCTTTAACACTGGATCCCACCAACTGGCGGCAATCCCTTCAAGAGCCTGATCGACTAATGGCAGTGAAAGCCCCAAATATTCACGACCAAAGATCAGCATCAATGCGAGAGTGGCGACAGCGCCGATGATGGGTCGGGCCGGAACCCACGAGACTAAATCGCGCATTGCTTTCTTGACTCCGTGCAAAACGCCGATAAACACCCGCGCTGCAAGCCCAGCAGCAATGCCGACAATCACTAATCGCAAAGCGATTGACCAGTCGATGTTGACGGGAATCTCAACGATCGGCGTATGGCGACCAAGCGATTCAACGATGAAGTCGGCAGTGATCGATGCGGCAAGTGCCGGGGCCAAACCCTCATATCGCAAGCGACCTGTTTGTTGAACTTCAAGACCAAAGATCGCGCCAGCAAATGGCACGCCGAACGCGCCACCAAAAGCTCCAGCCATTGCCGCAATCAACATCAATCGCATATCAGATGGTTTCAGTCGAAAGGGTTTGGCCAACAGGCTCGTGATTGAACCGCTGATCTGCAAGGCCGCACCTTCGCGGCCCACTGATGCGCCAGTGAGTTGGGCGATGAATGTGGCGCCAAAAATCATTGGTGCCATGCGATAGGGAATCTTGGGGGTGTGATCGGGTGCAGCGAGATCAACGGGCGGAAGTGATTGCTCAACGACCAATGACGTGCCGCGGTTAGCGGGCCCGCCGACATAGTGATACGTCGCACCCAAAATGAAAGCCGCGAGGGGAAGAAGCCACACAAGCCAACCGTGATCAAGGCGAAGCTCGGTCGCTCGGTCGAGAGCTTCAAATAATGCCCACGAAGTCACACCCGACGCCGCGCCGACGATCGTCGCGGCAATTGTGACGGCCAAGAGGTGAGTGGCAACGCGGGATTTATCTAAAAACACATCCTCACGCTAGTAGTCATTTGGTCTGATGACTGTTTCTCACCATTCTCTTACTCTTCACGAGGCAGACTTCTCACATGACACATGCACCCCAGGTTGACCGGGTCCTCGTTGCTGATGACGACAAGTCAATTCGCGAATCACTCGTGCGCGCCCTCAGCCTTGAGGGCTACACCGTGACGTCAGCAAGTGATGGCGCTAAGGCTTTAGAAATGATTCAAGCCGAACGCCCCGATGTCGTGGTACTTGACCTCATGATGCCAGTTATCGATGGCATCACGGTCTGTCGCGTTTTGCGTGCCGAAAAAAATCGTGTGCCTGTCTTGATGTTGACTGCGCGAACTGAAACCAGCGATCGCGTCATGGGACTTGACGCTGGGGCTGATGATTATCTACCCAAGCCATTTGCACTTGAAGAACTACTAGCTCGGCTGCGTGCCTTGCTGCGTCGTAATCGTCCGCTTGATGAATCAACCGAGAATGACACGTTGAGTCTTGATACTTTGCGCATTGACGTTGCGGCTCGACGAGTTTTCCGTGGAGAGATCGAACTGGAGATGTCAAAGACCGAATTTGAATTGCTCGAACTACTCGTTCGCAACAGCGGAATCGTTTTGGATCATTCAATGATCTATGACCGAATTTGGGGCTACGACTTTGGACCCGAGTCGAAGAACTTGGCGGTCTACATCGGCTACATCCGCCGCAAGGTTGATATTGAAGGTGAAAAGCGACTGATTCATACAGTGCGTGGAGTCGGTTACACCGCCAGGATTTCACAGTCATGAGTTTGCGCTGGAAGTTGATGCTGTTGCTCGTCGTCATTGTTGGCGGAGTCACCACATCGGTCGGGATCATTTCGTATCAGTCAACTCAAGACCGCATGATGACCGAGATTGATAATTCACTCGGCACCGCGACAAATGTGCTTCTGAATCGCCGTGACTCAGATCGGCCCGGTCGACAAAACAATGGCGGAATGATTGTGATTCCTGATCGCCCACTGGGTATTGAGCAATACGTGGTGCAATTGACTGATCGCAACGGAAACATTCTTGCCGCGACAACTGGGATTTCTCTTCCCCCAATGCAGCTGAGCGTTGATAAACAAGGAATTGAGAGGCCAGTCATCGCAACCCTGACTGGCGCAGATGGCATTCAATATCGTGTACGAGCAGAAGGTTTTTCGGTAGGGATCGTGCAGATAGGACGCGATTTGAGTGAGGTCGAGAATGTATTGACTGATCTGCGCTCGCGAACAGTTTTGACCGGAGTAATTGTTGCATTGCTTTCGGCAATTCTTGGTTGGGTGATTGCGGCGAGCATGACATCACGTTTGCGCAAATTGTCAAGTGCAGCAGAACATGTGGCAACTACTGGACAGTTTGATGTTGACACTCCGTCTTCGGGCCGAGATGAAACAGCAAGACTCGCTCGATCATTTAAAGAAATGCTCGAAGCACTGGCACGTTCAAAAGAGCAACAAAAGCGCCTTGTTCAAGATGCTGGCCACGAACTTCGCACGCCGCTCACCAGTATGCGTACCAATCTTGATGTGATGCGCCGTCATCCCAATATGGATCAAGCGATGCGCGAGCAAATCATGATTGATCTAGAGCGTGATGCCGGTGACATGGCGGCATTGGTTGAAGAAGTAGTTGCTATTGCTGCTGAACGACACAGTAATGAACTTCCAGAGCCCATTGAAATGAAAAGCGTCACGCAATCAATTGTTGAACGTGCGTCTCGACGAAGTGGTCGTGACATTGTTGTGAACGCTGATGATTCAATTGTGATTGCAAACCATCACATGTTTGACCGAGCAGTTTCTAATCTCATTGATAACGCTTTGAAGTTTGATACGTCGTCTCAGCAGATTGAAGTGACGATTCACAATGGTTCTTTAACAGTGAGCGACCGTGGTATCGGAATTCCTGAAGATGAAGTGCAACTCATCTTCGAACGCTTCCATCGGTCTGCTGCATCGCGTTCAATGCCAGGTTCGGGTCTTGGATTATCAATCGTTGCTGATTTTGCTCACGCTCATGACGGCTCGGTCTTTGCTCGTAACCGCGTTGGCGGAGGAGCCGAAATCGGATTCTCCCTGCCTCCCGAGAATAAATGACGAATCAAAGTTGACTTGACAACTTCTTCATTAGTGCTTGCAACTTGACAATGACACTCAGTGTTCACATTCAGTTTTTACACGTCAAATTTGCCGTTCACCAGACCAAATTAAGTTCCGATTGACGTGAACATAGTGATCACTGAGATCACATAACAAGGAGGAATAATGCGAATTTCAAAAATTACCCGTCGCTGGTCAGCGATGGCGATCGGAGTGGCGGCAATCTCGATGGTTGCAGCTTGCGGCAGTGACGATAGTTCAGCGAATGAAACTTCGGCGCCAACTACAGCCGCTTCTACGGCCGCACCCGAGACCACAATGGCAGATCCGAGAGCTGACTGGCCCGAAAAAATTGTCATGGGTGCCGTGCCTTCTGAGGAAAGCACTGCTTTGGTTGAAAGTTACAGCAAGTTGATTCAGGTACTTGAGGAAGAACTTGGCCTGGAAGTCGAGTTCTTCCAGGCGACAGACTATGCAGGAATTATTGAGGCACAAATCGCTGGCAAGGTTGACCTGGCTCAGTATGGACCATTCTCATACGTCATCGCCAAATTTAATGGCGCGGATATCTTGCCGATCGGTGCACTTGTTGATGCTCCCGATGAGAAGCCTGGCTACCAGAGCTACGGCATCGTAAAGACCGGCAGCGACATCACTGATCTTGAAGGATTCCGTGGAAAGAAGGTTTGCTTCGTCGATCCAGGCTCAACTTCTGGATACCTCTACCCATCAGCTGGCTTGCTCGAACTCGGCATTGATCCTGAAGTTGATGTGACCCCGGTGTTTGCCGGTGGGCATGACGCGTCAGTGATTTCGGTGAATAACGGAGATTGTGATGCAGGCTTCGCATTCGACGCAATGGTGGACTCAGTTCTGATTGAAGCAGGTGATATCGCAGAGGGCGACATCGCAACTGTCTGGAAATCAGAAGTCATTGCAGGCTCACCATTAGCTATGCAGAACTCGCTACCGGAGTCGCTCAAGGAAGAAATTACGCGCTTGGTTCTTGAAGTGGCAAACCGTGATCAGTTGTTGGCCGATGGCCGTTGCACCAACGTTGATGACTGTGGTTTGACCGATGAGAATGCTTGGGGCTGGGTTGTTGTACCGGACTCGTTCTACGACGGTGTACGTGCAGTCTGTGAAGCCACAAAGTCCGCTAAATGTGAGTGAGTAAAGAATGGCTATGACACTTCCCGACAATGTTGTTCAGGTGACTGAGCTTTCCAAGAAATTCCCCAATGGTCCACTGGCTCTTGATCGAGTGAGCCTTGAGGTTCCAAAAGGACAGCTCCTCTCGCTGATCGGCTTGTCGGGAAGTGGTAAGTCAACCCTTCTCCGACATCTCAACGGTTTGATCCAGCCAACCGCTGGAACCGTTAATGTCTTGGATACCAATGTCGCGGTGGCGGGTCGGCGTGAACTGCGGGCCCTCCGCCGCGAAGTCGGTTTTGTTTTTCAGGCGTTTGGTTTAGTTGGTCGTTTGACTGCTTTAGAAAATGTCTTGTCTGGAGCCCTCGGTCGATTGAATGGTCCACGCTTCGGTACGTTGATGTATCCGAAAACACTCAGACGTGAAGCTCTTGAGAACCTTGATCGAGTGGGATTGGGCGATCAGGTTTTTCAACGTTCGGATACCTTGTCTGGCGGTCAACAGCAACGTGTTGCTATTGCACGAACTTTGATGCAACGTCCGAGTCTTCTGTTGGCTGACGAGCCGGTCGCTTCACTTGATCCCGAGTCAGCTGCACAAGTTATGGACGTGCTCTTTCGAATCGTAGTAGAAGATCAGTTGACCGTGATCTGTACGTTGCACCAAGTTGAACTGGCTCTTGGGTGGGCGAAGAGAATCGTCGGGTTGCGCGATGGTCAAGTGGTCTTGGATCGTGCAGTTGACAACCTTGATCAAGAAGCAGTGATGGACGTGTATCGCCGAGTTGAACCAGGTCAGAAAGTTTCAGAGGGTCAAGACTCGATCGGTTCTCCCTCAACGCGTGTGTCATGAGCGCCACTGAAGTCTCAAAACCTTTTGGGCGGGATAAATCCAACAGTTCCTCTTCTGCTCAAAGTCTTGAATCTCGTCTGAAGCGCAAAATAAGTGGTGATCGGCTCTTTCTGAGGTGCGTGATTGTCGTTTTCATTGCCGCTGTTTTTTGGGCGTGGCGTCATATTGATATGAGCCTCTCGGGCCTTATTGCTGGTTTTGGGGATGTCCGAAATCTCCTCGGCCGAATGCTTCCTCCGCGGTTTTCCGATCTTGATGATGCAATACGACTTGGGTTTGAAACATTGTGGATGGCGGTGATTGGTACCACGTTTGCGGTTTTCCTATCTTTCCCCATTGCGCTTGGAGCAGCTCGTAATACAACGCCACATCCAGTCGTGATGGCGGTTTGCCGCGGAATCATTGTTTTGAGCCGTGCAATTCCAGATCTCATCTTTGCTGCAATTTTTGTGCGCGCGATTGGTATTGGGGTTCTACCGGGTGTCATCGCTTTGAGCTTGCATTCAATTGGAATGATCGGAAAGCTTTTTGCGGATGCAATTGAACAAACTGACAAGAATCCCCGTGAGGCCGTCACTTCAGTTGGTGCTTCAAAGTGGCAAGCAATCACGACATCTGTGATTCCGCAAGCGATGCCATCGTTTATTTCTACAATTCTGTACCGCCTCGATATCAACCTTCGTTCTTCTTCAGTATTAGGAATTGTTGGTGCTGGTGGAATTGGGTTTTTGCTACAAGCCAACCTTCGTTCGCTGCAGTACGACGAGGCTCTTGGTGTTGTCACTGTTGTGTTTGTCTTGATTACTGTCATGGAGTTTTTCTCGGCCGCAATCCGTGCCACACTTTTGGGGGGCGATCGAACACTGGTTGGACGGTCAACTCCGAGAGCGAGCCTCGGCTCCAAGCTTTTTTCACACTTTTCAACCCGAGGCAGTGGATCTGCAACTAGGAGTCAACGATTTAATCGTGAGACAGTTCGACCACCATGGGTTGGCGAATTGAGAATGAAAACAATTTATGGTTTGGCATTTTTTATTTTGATAGTGGTTGCTTTTCGAGCGGTTTCCCTCAATCCCGGAGAGTTACTTGGCGCATTTCCAGACGTATGGAAAGTCATAACGCGTATGTTCCCGCCGGACTTTACGACAGCTCGTCAACCAATTATTGACGGAATAATTGAGTCAGTCGCAGCGGCTCTCGTTGCTACTTTTATGGGAGCATTGTTATCAATACCGCTCGGATTGATGGCGGCTCGGAACGTCGCATTTAACAAGTTTGTCTATTTTCTGTCGCGGCTATTCCTACTGTTCGTTCGAGGAATTCCAGAGTTGATCATTGCAGTGATCTTTATTGCCGCTATCGGCCTCGGTCCTGTGCCCGGTACTTTGGCGTTGGCCTTCGGTACCTCTGGATTTTTGGCAAAGTTGGTCGCAGATGCTGTTGAGGAAGTTAATCCAACCCCGCGTGAAGCGGTTTTCGCGGTTGGGGCAACCAGAACTCAAGAAATTGCAACCTCGGTAGTTCCGCAGGCAATACCGGCGATTGTCAGCAATTTGCTGTACGCACTTGATATCAATTTAAGAACGTCAACAATTCTAGGAATCGTTGGCGGCGGAGGAATTGGTTTCATTCTTTTCAATGCCCTGCGAGTATTGAAGCTGCAAACTGTCGGTGCTGTGCTCATCACGATATTCGTCGTGGTTTATGCAATTGAGTTACTCTCTGGCTGGATTCGTAAGAAGATTATCTGAAAGATTTTCTTCTGATTGACCGATCAGGTCAAAGACGATTGGGTGATTCTCTGGCAGATCTCGTCTGCAAGTTGACGAGATGCTGCCACGACACCGCTCCAGCGCTTACTCATATCGGTGTCAAAAACTAGTGGGCGATTGAAGGCGTCAACGATCACTCCTCCTGCAGATTCCACAAAGGGCACGAGCGGCAAGAGATCAACTAGCCGATGGACGTCTCCGCCGGCGTCAGCAAATGCATCGATGGCCCCAAGAGCGACCAGCGATCCTTCAAGAATCGAACTTCCCATCACTCGTAGACGTTCTGCTGGCTCAACAATACTTAACCAGGCGGTACGCGTCTCGGGGCGTGGTCGCAGAAGTGCGATGGAGGAACCTTTTAAGCTTTTACACTGACTCACCGCTAAGGGTTCGGAAAGTAAAAATCGTCCGTCGCTTTCTCTATGCGCGCTCAGTGATCTATTTGAATCTAACCACACGAGATGTGAATCGGTAATGATCTCGTTGACCACAATTGCTCCAGCAAATGCACATGATGGAATACCCGCAACCGCATTGGCTGTTCCGTCAACAGGGTCCATGACTAAAGTCGTATTTGAGCCATTGTCAACCCAGCCGATTTCTTCAGACAGAATGTTGATAGCAAAGGGCCCAACTGCAGATATAACTGCCTCGTCCACGATCTGGTCGAGGTACATAGTTGGGGTACCGTCTCCGCCAACACCGATGATTGATGATAACTCTGAAAGTGGCATGGATGCCTTTGCCTCACGGAACGCTCGCTCGGCGGCATGGGCAGCGGCGATCAAGGCAGGATGCAGATTCACTTCGCGAGGAGAGAGTGTCTTCATGACACCGCTCCAACCGATTCTCGGTTATTGCTCTTCATCTCTTCCGAACGAAAGACTTGGCGAACGACCGCAAGGGGACCATCAAATTCAGCGAGAATGACATCAGCGATTTTGCCAACTTCCATCAATCCGCGATCGGTGAGCCCGACAGTTTGAGCAGGACCCGAAGTGACAAGCGCGACCGCGGTGGAAAGGTCGCAAACTTTGTCATGGAGTAGGGCTGCTACTGCCCCCAACATTGTTGATGGAAGATAGTCACTAGCCAATCCGTCACAAAGTCTTTGAGTTATCAGGTCGCGGGCACTCACATTTCCGCTGTGGCTTCGACCTCGTAAAACATTCGGTGCGCCACAGACAGTCCGCAAGCCGAGCTCCTTCGCCCGAAGGGCCGCTTCAAAGGTGGTGGGGAATTCGGCGATTGATGCGCGCCACCGATGTGCTTCATCTGATTCTTCAATTGTTGCAGGATCGTGAGCCATAAGCCTGATAGAGCCGATCGTTGCGCGCTCAATCAGCCACGTTAAAGCGAGTTGACGATTGGCAAGAAGAGCATCGCGTTCAACAATGTGATCGTCGACCTGCTTCTGCGCCTGTTCGATAGTGAGGCCTTGAGTGCCAGCTATGTAGCGCTCAAAAGCGGTCCGATCGGCATATTGGCCTTGGCCAGGCGTGTGATCTTCGAATGAGACAAGCGGTAGCGCCCCATCATCAACTCTTCGAGGCAAGCGGTCAATCAGGCATTCAAACCCGGCAGGATCGCGTGCGTCGAGGCGATAGAGGATTCGATGATCAACAAGCGCTCGACCCGTTGACCTGTAATTTTCAAGTTCATCTGTCCACTCGTTAGCTAGGACCATGCTGCGATGAAGTTTCGTATCTTCCTCAAACCCGATTCCGTGGAACATTGTGGTGATGCCTGAGGCGCGAACTCGTCCTTCAAACGACCGTACGGAGAACTGTGCTCCTAGATCAACTCCAGGCCGCGGAAAGCGCTCACGTTCTAGTCCATCACTATGCGTGTCAACAAGGCCGGGTAAACAGAGGGCCCCTCGAGCATCAACAACAATGTCTGGAGATGAGCCTGTGACTCGCGCCTGAGTGATGTTGCTGATGTACCCGTCTTCGCAGACAACATTGCCGTCAACCATGACTCGGTTTGGGAGAACGATTGTTGCGTTGGTAATGATGAGACGATGACTCACTTGATTCATGACAAAACCCCCTCGGCGAGCACCTTGAGTACGTTCTCAGGAGTGCCATTCATTTCAACTTGTCCATTGCGCATTAATACGATTCGACTTGCTAACCGTTCCATTGCTTCTAAGTCATGGAACACTGCCAACACCGCAACACCATGCGATGTCAGGTCGCCAATAAGGTCCAGTGCGGCTTCTCGATTATTTGGGTCAAGGGCCGATACTGGTTCATCAAGAAGTAGCAACTGTGGTGCACTAATCGTTCCGGCAGCAAGGTTGATACGTTGTTTTTCTCCACCGGAAAGTACGGAAGCGTGTACATCCCACAACTTCTCATCAATGTTGAGTCGACGCAATGAAACAACGGCGGCCTCGCGGGCCGTTTCACGATCCATCCCTCGAGACACACCAGCCCGAGTGACGATATCAAGCGGTCCGCGCCTTGGTTCAGCGCGCAAAAACTGCGAAACATAGCCGATGTCACGACCACGATAAAAAGCCATTTCTTGATCGGACACTTGCGTCAGATCAACATTTTCTCCGGTGCGAAGTCGCAAGAAAACTGATCCAGAAGTGGGTTCGTAGGTTCGGTATATGCATTTAAGAAGCGATGACTTTCCCGCGCCGCTTGATCCGGCAAGTGCAACATGTTCACCTGGATGAATCTCGATGTCGATGCCACGCAAAGCCTCAACGTGCCGACCATCAATTGTGTGCAATGTAAATGACTTTGACAGTCCTCGACACGAAAGAATGAAATTGTTGGGGTTCATGCTCGGGCTGCTCCGACAAGCTTTTGGCTGTATGGGTGATGTGGGTCTTCAAGGAGTCGGTCAGTTAATCCTGACTCAACGATTCGCCCATGGTTCATGACGACACATCGGGTTGTCAGCATCTCAATGACTGCGAAATCATGTGAAACCACTACTGCCGCAACTCCGGTTTCCTCCAATAAGTTTCGTATGAGATCAAGAACTCCGGCTGCTATTGATGCGTCAAGCCCGGTAGTTGGTTCATCAAGCAGGATGACGGGCGGTTCGTTCGCCAATGCTTTAGCTAGTTGAACTCGTTGACGCATACCGCCAGAGAATGTGCCGACAAGATCGTCCATTCGTGAAAGAGGAACTTCGGTTCGATCAAGCAGTTCTGCTGCACGATCTCGAATTCGTCCGAAGTGTCGCCAGCCCGCTGCCGTAAGAGCTTCGGCAATATTGCCTCCAGCCGTCACGTTCAGACGAAGGCCCTCTGCAGGATCTTGATAGACGACAGAAAGGTCAGCAACACGGAGGTGGCGGCGACTCGAAGGATCAAGGTCAAGAACGTTCATGTGTCCGTCATGTACGGTTCGGAGACGAACAGCCCCTGTGGTTGACCCTTGATCGCCGGCAATACAACGCATCACTGTTGATTTGCCTGAGCCAGATTCTCCGATGACCCCGATAGCCTCGCCGGGTGCAACTTCAAAGGAAATATCCCAAGCTGCAACTATTGAACCCGTCAGAGCGCTTTTAGCCGTTCCCTTTTCGGGTCCAGTATCTTCGAGGGATCTCAAATCTGGGATGCCGTGAATTTTCCCGAGAGATTCAATTTTTAGCGCCCAATTTGTGCTCATGTCATGAGTCCTTGTGAGGAGGAGTCGGATAGTTCACGGTGGCGGCGGCACCAATCGCTGTCGCTGCAAACCCAATAACTTTGTCTGACATCGGTAGCGAGGACTTCAACAAGAAAGGTGTTGTTACTTGCACAATTTCGACATTTTGCTCCAGGAGTTTTTTCAACTTCAAAAGGAACATCTTCAAATGTGAGTGGCTCAACATCAGTATGAGGTGGGACCGCATAAATTCGCTTTTCGCGTCCTGCACCAAAGAGTGACAAAAATTCGGATTGATGTAGTCGGGGTATATCCCATCGAGGAATAGGGGTCGTCGCAATGACGTAGCGACTGTTAACAAGGCATGGGTAGCCAGTCGTACGAGTGATCACTCCGTTGCGAACTTTGTCTTCATACAAACTGACCCACATTCGTGCGTAGTCAGCCTCGGCATGCATCCGCGCCAGTTCGCGCATGTCGCGTTCAACTCCTCGAAGAGGCTCAGGAACAGGAACCTGCAGGACCAAAGTATGACGTGCATCAAGAGGGTCTTCGGGAATCCGATGGCGCGTTTGAATTAAGGTGCTGTCATCTGGCGTGGTTGACTCAGGAATCCCTGTTGAAGAAACTATGAGGCGGCGCAGGTTGACTGCGTTTACACCTTCGTCATCCCCTTGATCAATAACTTTGACAACATCGTCAGGTCCAACGATCGCAAGCGATATCTGCAAACCGCCCGAACCCCACCCGCGAGCCACGGGCATTTCGCGTGAACCAAAAGGGACTTGATATCCAGGAACAGCGACGGCTGTGAGAATCGCCCGACGAATTTCACGTTTTGAATACTCGTCAAGCAGTCCAAAGTTGATTGTTTGACCTTTGAATGAAGACGAACCATCAAGTGTGGTCTCGGTTCGCGAAGCTTTCCCAAGAATTTCTTGGAGCAGGGGAGTGTTCACTTGTTCTCCAAGTTTTTGGATGCTTCTTGGTGCTGGCGAATAGCAACTTTGCGCTCCATCATGGATCGAAAGGTGACGTAATGCGGAAGCTTTAAATGTTCCAGAAATCCGCTGGCATCAAGCCCATCTGTTGTCAAAAGAATTGATTGTTCAAGAAAACTTCGTCCTTGGTCGCGCTCACAGGCAATATCAAGATTTGCCATTGCGATGGCCTTCTTTTCGTTATGTCCAAAGCAAAGACCGTAACCAACATCGAATCGACCGCGGTCTTCGTCTATCCCGTTGAGGTCCTCGATTGCTTCAACTTCAGTGACTCGTACAAAGGAGACTGTGATTTCATCGCCAGTGAGCGGGTGAAGCATTCTGACTGGCAATCGCCCGTGACGAACTTCGCCGAGCGTGATTTCGTGTAGATATCCATCTGGCCCAAGTATGTTGCGATACCAAATATTGACAAGTGCACCAGTTTCGGCTCGCGCCATCGTTGCTAAGCGTGCTGAGCGTGAGGCTGGAGGTCGGGCTGGATGACGGGTGATATCAAATGGTTCAGGATCATCAGAACGACGACGATCTACGACCGAATCTAGGTCGCGCAGTAGTTCAAGTAGTCGGCGTGGACTTCGGGAAGATCTATCGTGGTTTTTATCATCGTCATTGTCGGGAAAGTTGGTGACATTTTCTTGTATGTATGCGGCCATTTTTTCAGCATTAGTGCGCTGCGTATCGTCATCTTCGGTATGAAGAAGTCGACCGGTGTAGTCGGTGGTCCGTCCAAGCAGTTGGGGCCCAGGAGGATTGCGGAAAGCCGGAACAATCCGGCGAAGAACAACCATGTCGTCAGCATCAATTGGGGTGCTGTAGGCAATTCGGGGAAGAGTTGAACGATAAGAACGCAAAAGATGCGCAGCTTCAATTGGATCACCTTCAGCTTGGCGAAGTGCGGACGCAGCCAGTTGTTCGTCCCATAATCCACCTTCGCTCATGACCCGATCGACGGCCAACCGAAGTTTTTCAATGATTTGATCGGTATCCAGCCAAGAACTTTGGCCAAGAATTCTTTCGCGTGCGACGAGCTTTTCGGCAGCCTCGATCGCTTGTAAGCCCCCGCGGGCCGCGGCGTATCCCATTTAATGTGCCTCCTGTTTCGACGAATGCGCCTCGACCACGACGTGGGTCGATCGCGGAAGTCCAAGAATTTGTCCATTGTCGGTGGTCATCCAAACATCAATTCCTGAAGGGAAATGTGCATTGGAACGCTGCAAGGTTTGAATATCTTGAAGTGACATTCCATCGACCCAAACGATTCGTTCATCTTTAATGCCTGGGCCGCGTAAACGAAGTTTTAATCCATGTGAAGATTCCTTGATAGCGGGTTCCTCTTCATGTGAAGAGATGCGACGCACACCAATAATGACCCGAGCTCCGTGTTCTGGGGCTAGTGCAGTGCCTCGGGGAGCGCTCTCAAGAACTTGACTGATTAGTTCGGCTGCCTCAAGAGGGATAGCAATTAAGTCTGCAGTCGATATCACCGAAGGGCGAGCGCCCGTAGCGCTGATCAAGGCTGACTCCCAATTGAACTGAGATGTCTGAGCAATGTGGATACGCGTCTCAACATCAGCAAGAACAATGACGGGTGCCAAAACGCAGGGCAATCGGTGTTGTATCTCTAAGGGAAATTGTCCGATCAACCCCGGTCGGGATAAAGCCTCCAACATAAGTTTGAATACGGCTTGCGATTCAAGAGCGTTGAACCGACAAGCGGCAACTTTGGCCGCATATTGGCGCGGATCGGTGTCAAGATCGCTCGTCATCTCAATCAAGCTCCTCAAATGCAACAGCAGTAGCAAGTAGTTCTTGCCATTCAGATCGTTCGTCAGTTGCGATGCGCCCGGCAGTGAGGTCGCATAATTCGGTGACTTGATTGGCCATTTCGGAGTCGTACTCTGCGCAAGCATCCAATAATGCGGCTGCTAGAGCGGTTTCGCGATCGCTCCCCGCTCGAACGGCCCATCCGCGGAATCCAGCAATTGCTACTTCGGCACGCGTGACCACAACCTCACCAAGATGAAACCGCTCACGACACACTGGTTCGCGGACCTGCATCATGACCATCCCAATTTCAGGGGGACAAATGACGTGTAATTCCTCGGCAATTACTCTTTCATTCAGAAAGGTCTCGGCGAGTTGTCGAACCTCTTGAGATTGTGACGCTGCCAGTAACTCCGTTCTTCGATTTCTATCCATAGTTACACCATCCTTAAGTGAGAACTTCGATTTTCATTGTGCTGGTGGGTGACTTCGTCAATGCCGAAGGTGAAATCAACCGAAAACCTGTCCGCCCGCAACCACGATTCTCCAAGTTCTACGACCTTGCGTGATTCGTGATCGATATTGAGGCTGCGTAAATGCCACGAAGGTTCGTGCGATTCAATAATTGCGGCGACATAATTTGGCGGGTTGTCAAGTGACACGGTGACACTGCGACGAATGAGATCAACGCCGTATTTTTCGTGAAGAATTCTCCAAATTGACGATATTTCACCCAAGTGTCGACGAATGTCGGGTGCAATGTGGTGAGATATTTTGCTGATTCCAAACCCGACAACTTCATCATCAATGCTCAATGAACGTGATATCGCAGTGAGATGTCCTGGCGGATTTGTCTCAAAATGAAGTGCTTCATCGGCGTTCGTTTCAGTTTCAATCACCGAGACCACTCGAAGAAGTCCCTGTTTCCCACTTAAGGCCAGGGTTTGACTAACACTTGCTGGAAATGTCGGTCCAATCGGGTAGTGAATCCGGTCGTTGACAAATGTTCCTGAGCCCTTGACACGACGAACTAAGAACCTACGTTCAAGTTCTTGTACGGCGGCGCGGGCTGTCGGCCGACTGATTGAGAATTCCTGAACGATTTCGTTTTCAGAAGGGATGCGTTCACCGGCGCTCAAGAGTTGGATGCGTCGTGTCAATTCACTCGCAATGGAGATATACGCATCAGACACGATGTGAGTGTTGTTCAGCAAAGTTGACAGGACAACTCAATTCAGTAAACAGATAGATAACCAAGAGAAAAGAATCAACATCATTGAATTCACCCGAACCAGTCGTACAAATGAGGCAGGTGTTTTAGGGTTAGTTTGCAGTGCTGACAACTTGAAGGTTCATCGGAAGATTCATGGCTCACATACCTCTCATTCGCTCGTTTAAAGGTTCGCCTCTCCCGGTGATTCAAATTGGAATTCTTGGACTACTAACGATTTTTTCTTACGGTTCTTGGTACTACGGATTTGGTGTTTTGCTTGATGACATGACGACTGATTTTGACTCAGGCGTTGGAGTTCTGACGCTCGGATACACAATTGCCCAAATTCTGACGGGCGTTCTTGGAATGGTCGCGGGTCGAATGCTTGATCAATTTGGATCACGTGTCCCATTCGCGATCGGCGCATTGCTTGGCCCCACCATTGTTTTCCTGGCCTCAATACAGAGTAACCCTTCGGTTTTTTCCATTTTGTTTGGCATTGGTAGTGGCGTTATTGGGGCCACAAGCTTTTATCATCTCACTCAAACGGTGGCCGCTCGCCTTGCCGTTGGCAATGAAAGCCGTGCGATTGCGCTTCTTACTATTTGGGGTGCCTTTGCATCTCCGATTCTGATCCCGGTTACTGAGGTAATGAGACAGAGTTTTGGATGGCGAAATACTGTTCGATCGTCGGCGGTAGTGGTGGCGTTGGTTTTGGTCGCTGCCGCACTTTTTGTTGATCGTGATCTGGCTACGAAATCTCGCGCACCTTCGGCGTCCTCTCGGTTAGCGGTTGCTGAAGCATGGAATTTGCCACAGGTTCGGCGCTTCGCAGTCTCTTCTTTCGTCAGTTCTTTTGGCACGTCAATCATTATGGTGTTACAAATTCCCGTCATGGTTGCCGGGGGAATCGAGAGATCAACAGCGGCATCGCTCGCTGGGGCGCGGGGGTTTGCACAATTGTTGGGGAGGCTTCCACTGGGACTCGTGTTGTCACAATGGCCAACGCGAAACATTCTCATCGGTGCAAAAATACTGGTTGCGGTTGGAGCCTTATTGCTGGCGATGAGTTCAAATCTTTTTGTGGCAATACTTTTTGTAGTGGTGGGTGGAATTGGAATCGGTGCAGTTTCTCCGCTTGATGGGATTTACGCCCGTGAGGTTTTGCCAGCGCAGGATTTGGGGACTTTGATGGGATCCATGCATTTTTTCGGAGGATTTACGTCAGGATTCGGACCATTGATTGGAGCAGTCATTATTGATGCAACTGGGAGGGACTCAAGTGCCCTTGTATTTGCTGCGTTGATGCTGCTAATCGGAGCAGTTTGGTTGCTCCCGTCAAAGTCAGATCGAGTGTCGAAGGCAGAGTTATGAGTTTGCACGACTCTCACCATGGGCGCGTAGTGGCGGTTCATCGAGCCTCAGAGCACACGTTTTCGAAAAAAACTGAAGGTGAAATTGAATTAGTGGCGGGCATTGGAGTGCGAGATGACGCTCATGCCGGCTACACGGTTCAACATCGTTCCCGAGTTAAGCAGGACCCTCATCAGCCAAACTTGAGACAGGTTCACCTCATCGCAATTGAAACCTTAGAAGAGTTGCATTCAAGCGGGTTTGTCGTTGAAGGCGGAGATTTAGGAGAGAACATCACCACCCAGGGGATAAACCTGTTTGCATTGACAACTGGATCGTTGCTGATGTTTGAAGGCGGAGCTGAAATTGAAGTGACGGGTCTGCGCAATCCGTGCCGTCAAATTGAAGATTTCAAGACGGGGCTGCTTGCGATGGTTCGAAAACGTGAAGACGATGAAATAGTACGTCGGGTGGGTGTTATGGGGGTAGTTCGTCGCGGTGGAATTGTTCGAGCGAATAGCCGAGTCACGGGAATTTTCAGTCCGCCAGGTGCCGGACCCCTAGGAGTGGTGTAGCCGGTCGTATCGATGTCAAACTGATCTCGATAGACAAAAACTCTCACCTTGTTCTCACATTGGTTGGGTTTACTTCTCACCTACGAGTTGCAATCTGTACTCATACCGATCGGAAGCCCCCCGACGATCGGTTGAAAACAAAAAGCAAATACTCAACCACACTCAACTCAAAGGAACAGAACAATCATGGAAACCAATTACACGCAATCGAATAGTTCAAAGCCAAAAACCAAAAGGTACGCAGTCATCGGAATCACCGCTGGTTTGTTGCTCGGAGCCGGCGGCGGACTCTTGATGAATCTGCCCGGTGGTGCCAGCGCCAAGTCGGTTGTTCCTCAGTCCATCTCGGCTGACGACAACAGCACCGATTCCTCGGCCCCGGCCAGTTCAATCAACGGACGCGGTGGCAATGTTGATCCGGCCGCTCGTGAAGCCAAGCTTCGTGAAACGTTGGAGACACTCGTTGCTGCCGGAACCATTGATGCATCAGATGTCGACGCGATCGCGACTGCGTTGTCAACCAAGCCCACGACCCCTCCGGCTGCCGACACGACTGGTGCTCGCCCCGACAAGGCCACAATGCTGAAGGCTCGTCTTCAGACATTGGTAGACGATGGCACCTTGACCTCAAGCCAGCTTGACGCTGTGGTCACCGCACTTGAGGCTGCTCGCCCCATGGGTGGCGGTCATGAAGGTCGCGGTCATGGTGGTCAGAATCATGGCGGTGCTCGTGGCGAAAAGCGTCAAGAGATGCTGACGTCTGCTGCTGAGGCAATTGGCATCACTGCTGATGAGCTCAAGACCGCAATCGAGGGTGGCCAGACCATCGCTCAGGTCGCTGAAGCCAATGGCAAGACAGTTCAGTCAGTGATTGATGCTTTGGTCGCTCAGGCTTCGGCTGATCTGACTCAGCGCATCACCGACATGGTGAATGGCGTCAAGCCCGCAGCCCCGGCTGACGACGCAGGTGCAACTGCTGGAGCCTGATTCAAACCAGCTCGTTTATTAATTCAAATATTTCCGCCCGCAATACCTGATCTGGTGGTGGGCGGTGGCCAAAACGGTCGCTGCTCACCACCAGATTTTTGTTTCCGAATCGCCCTATCCCTAGAACACCCGTTCTCTAGGATGGCTTCTTCATGAGTGACAACGGCAGCCTTTTCAACGATGACGACCTGTTCGGGTCTGCCGAACCAGTGGTTCGCGAAACGCGCCAGCTCGAGTCCGAAAGTGTCCCATACGCAGCGCGCTATTCGAACTCACGTATCAAGCCGATTTCGTTAGATGGTCTCAACCCCATGCAACGCGAGGCCGCCGAACATGTTGACGGCCCACTCTTGGTTGTCGCTGGTGCCGGCAGTGGCAAGACCCGAGTCTTGACGCACCGCATTGCTCATCTCATTTCAAATCATGGCGTCAGTCCCATGAACATCTTGGCGATTACCTTCACCAATAAAGCGGCCGGCGAAATGAAGCATCGCGTCGAATCGCTGATTGGACCAGTCGCAAAATCAATGTGGGTGTCGACATTCCACTCGGCCTGCGTGCGAATTCTGCGGGTCCATGCCGAACGCATCGGTTATCCCAAAACATTCAGTATTTACGATCAAGCCGACGCGCAACGTCTCACTGGTTATGTCATTCGAGATATGGGACTCGATGTCAAGCGCTTCACGCCCCGAGCCGTACATGCAGTGATTTCGAACTGGAAGAACGAATTAGTGTCGCCCACACAAGCGGCTGAACGAGCAGCACACATTTTTGACCGCAAACACTCCGAGATTTATCGCGAATATCAAGAGCGATTACTCAAAGCCGGAGCAATGGACTTTGACGACCTGTTGGTCAATGTGGTGCGTTTGTTCCGCATGCATACCGATGTTTTGGCGTCGTACCAAGATCGTTTCAAGTACATCTTGGTCGACGAATATCAAGACACAAACATCGCCCAAAACGAAATTGTGCTCAGTCTGGCAGCCCGTCATCACAACGTCTGCGTGGTGGGCGACACCGATCAGTCGATTTATGCATTCCGCGGTGCGGACTTCCGCAATATCGGGCAGTTTGAAGATGCCTTTGATGAAGTGAGTGTGGTTGTTCTTGAACAGAACTATCGCAGCACCCAAAACATTCTTGATGCAGCCAACGCAGTCATTGCACAAAACTTTGGTCGTAAGCCAAAAGAACTCTGGACCGAAACTGGTCCAGGCGATCCCATCGTTCGTTTCCATGCCGACGACGAAGGTGACGAGGCTGCGTTCGTGGCTCGCACCATGCAAACTTTGCGTACAGGCGGTCGTAAGTGGGGAGACATGGCGGTTTTCTACCGCACCAACCCGCAGAGTCGCGTCGTTGAAGAAATCTTCATGCGTTTCGGAGTTCCGTACAAAGTGGTGGGCGGAACTCGTTTCTACGACCGTCGCGAAATTAAGGACGCGGTTGCCTATTTGCGAGTCGTGACAAACCCGCTCGATGAAGTGAGCGTGAAGCGCGTTCTCAACATGCCCAAACGCGGTATCGGTGACACCAGCATCAGCCGTCTAGATCTTTTCGCACGCGAGGAAAACATCAGTTTCTTTGAGGCGTTACGCCGTGCCGGCGATGCCGGAGTGTCTGGGGCCGCTCGACGAGGAATCGAATCTTTTGTTGCGGTGATTGACGAAGTCGCTGGACAAGAAGAGCAGACGCCGGGCGCGCTTTTTGAAGCTGTGCTCGAGAAGTCTGGTTACTTGGCCGAATTTGATAATGAAAATTCGGTTGAAGATGCTGGTCGGCTCGAAAACCTTGGCGAATTGGTGTCATCAGCAAAAGAGTTCGCCCAAGTTGATGAATTCTTAGAACAGGTGTCACTGGTTGCCGACGCTGATGATTTATCAGATGACGACAAGGTCATCATGATGACGATGCACGCGGCTAAGGGTCTTGAATATCCAGTCGTCTTTATTGTGGGTGTCGAAGAAGGATTGTTCCCTCACAGTCGTGCACTTGTTGACGCCAATGAACTTGAAGAAGAACGTCGTTTGGCTTATGTGGGTATCACTCGAGCCCAAGAGCGTTTGTTCTTAACCCATGCGTGGAGCCGCCAACAATTCGGAACCACGCAGTACAACCCACCGTCACGATTCTTGGATGAGATCCCCGAAGAACTTGTTGAGCATCAGGGCAATGTTCAGAATCGTCCGAAGGCGCGCACTACTCGTGACGACGACTGGGGTGGTCGCAAGGTCAGTTCATTTGATCCCGATGACGAGTTCCGCGAACGGCAAGTTGATGCCGCCATGGCTGCTGGCCGTTTGGCGGCGCAGCGACCACCGCAGCCCACCAACAGTCAAGAGATTGGTTTGCGGGTCGGCGACATGGTTGAGCACTCGGTCTTCGGCGAGGGAATCATCATTGACATCACTGGTTCGGGTGACAAAACCGAAGCGGTCATCAATTTCCGTGAAAAAGGTCGCAAGCACCTGTTGTTGGCGTGGGCGCCGCTCAAAAAACTCTGATCAGAATCCCCCAGATTCTTCGCTCGTATTGTTCTCTCGGGCATGGTCGGCGTGGTTGAATCGGAGTATGAAAGCAGCGCTCTTAGTTGAAAGCCTCACGGGCAATACCTGGAAGGCGGCTGAAATGATTGCCGCCAACTTGCAGCAGGAAGGCTGGACCATCACTGGTCTCAACCCGATGAAGCAGCCCGATCACCACGCCATTCAAACCGCCGATCTGATAGTGGTGGGCACCTGGGTGCACGGAGCGTTCATAGTCGGCCAAGCACCGTGGGGTATTGGCAACATCAACGCTCTTCCAGCAGTCGCTGGCAAGCGGGCTGCAACGTTTTGCACGTTCGCTCTGAACCCGGGCAAGACACTTGGCGCTATGGAAAAGTCAGTGACTCGTCTTGGTGCTGATGTGATTGGCGGAATGGCTTTGCATCGTTCAAAGCTGGCCGCCCACACCGAAGAGTACGCCGACCGTCTTGTTGGCGCCTTAGCAACTGCATAAATCGTGCGTTCACTGACAGTCGCGGCATTACAGATGTCGATGACTGACGTCGTATCTGACAATGTTGCAACGGCTGAACGTTTGGTTCGAGAGGCAGCGTCACAGGGTGCGCGCCTCATCTTGATTCCTGAGTTGTTTGAAGGTCGTTACTTTTGCGAAGACCAGCGGCCCGAACATCTTGATCGTGCGCAACCACTTGTTGGTCATCCGACGATTACTCACTTCAGTGCACTCGCCAAAGAACTCAATGTTATTTTGCCAGTGAGTTTCTACGAACGTGATGTCAATGTTTTGTATAACGCCTGTGCAGTGATTGATGCCGACGGAACCGTGCTTGGGGTCTATCGCAAGAGCCATATTCCAGATGGCCCTGGCTATTCAGAGAAGTATTACTTTCGACCAGGCGACACGGGTTACAAAGTGTGGGACACCGCGGTCGGCAGAATTGGCGTGGGAATCTGTTGGGACCAATGGTTCCCCGAAGTGGCGCGTGCACTTGCACTCAATGGTGCGGAAGTCATTGTGTATCCAACTGCAATCGGGAGCGAGCCGATGGATGCAACATATGACTCGGCGTCTCACTGGCAACGAGTGATGCAAGGTCACGCTGGGGCGAATCTCGTTCCGGTGGTTGCAGCCAATCGAATCGGTACCGAAGTCGGCTCGCGATTCACGTTGACTTTTTATGGCTCGTCATTTATTGCTGGACCAACGGGCGAAAAAGTTGTTGAAGCCGATCGCTCAAGTGAGACAGTGCTGACGGCGACTTTTGATCTTGATGAAGTCGCTCGATTACGCCGCAGTTGGGGCGTCTTTCGCGACCGACGTACTGATTTGAACTAGATCAGACCGGTGCGTCGCACTCGCGGCGAACCGCGTCGGGTGTGGGTAAGTGGTCCCACATATCGGCGAGCAAGTCATCGCGCAATGACTTTTGCGAAGGATCGCTCCACAGGTTGACTTGCTGCAATGGATCGTTGGCGAGGTTGTACAACTCGCCTTCGGTTCCATCGTGAATTGTTCCGGGCATACACGCGGTGGCAACCCATCCATCACGACAAATCGAACGCAAGCGCACGATCTTGCCGAACAACACGCTGTCCCATTCGGTCAGTACACGTTCGTGGCCAAGTTCAGTTGCTTCGTTTTCATTAACTGGCAAACGTGGAGCTTCGGCATAATCGGGCTGGGGGAGTCCGGCGATGTGGCAGAACGTTGAAGCCAGCGACACATGGCCAACTGGTGCAACAACCGTTGCCGGATTGATTCCGGCAGAAGGAGCCGGGCGCCAAATGAGCGGGATACGCATCAATGAATCAACGTGGTATGGGCCTTTGAACAACAGACCAAAATCGCCTTGAAATTCACCGTGATCGGTTGAGAACAAAATGTCGGTGTCAGCGCCCCAACCACGTTCATCAATGCGCTTCATCATGCGACCAACTGCTTCGTCGATTAACTCATTTTCAATATGTGTGAGCGCATTGACTTCACGAACTTGATCATCAGTCAAGGTGTTGGGAACCCACTTCAAAGGTGCTTCATAGTTTGAAACAAACTCGCCGTCGTACCACTTGCGCCATTGAGCAGGTTTGTTGTCGAGGATTGCTTCACGCTGAGCGCGATTTTGCGGATAGCCAGCAGGCAGGTCAATGTCGCGCCAATTGACGCGATGAGTTTCAGACGCCGGCGGATCCCAAGGATGGTGCGGATCGGGGAAACTTACCCAACAGAACCAGTCGGCATCGGCGTCAAGTGAATCAAGCCAAGCAATCGCGCGATCGGCAACCCAGTCGGTGTGATACCACTCGCGCGGAATGTTGTTGATATGTGCTTGCGGGGCTCCGGTATCGCCGCCGCCTTCGGCACTTACCTGCAACGACATATCAAGAACGCGGTAATACATCGGGACTGCTTCGGGGTGATTCTTCATGAGCCACTGGGCGTAATGGAATGAACCCATGCCACCGTGACTTGCTGATTCCATGTGATCAAAGCCGCGATGTAAATGGCCATCTTCAATTAACGAATGGGCACCAGTGTTGGCTAATTGATTTTCAACGAAACGCAAAAATGGATCAAGGAATGGTTCAAAGTGAGCTTTGCCAATCAAGGCAGTTTTGTAACCAGCATCGTGCAAGGTCGTGGCAACGCTTGGGGCATCGTTAGGTAAGGGGACGCCGTTCATCCAAACACCGTGAGTTGCAACGTGTTGGCCAGTGATCATGGTTGATCGAGAAGGCATGCACACAACATTTTGCGGATGCGCGCGGTTGTAATTGATTCCCGTGGCAGCGAGAGCGTCGATGATTGGTGTTCGGGCGATTAATCCACCGTTGCAACCAAGCGCGTCAAATCGTTGTTGGTCGGTTGTGATGAAAAGTATTTTGCGACCCATTACTTGGCTCCGTTCGCAGCAAAGATTTCCTTCAGTTTTTCTAAACCAGCGCCAGCAGCTCCGATGATGATGAGACCCATTGGTTCGGGGTCGATATCGGTGCCGTACATGACCATGCAACGGTTTGGTCCGTCAGGGATCACATCAACTGTTCCGAGATGTGACTTGACGATCAAATTGTTGACAATGGAGTACTGGAATCTCCGGAGGTCGTGGTCGAGCGTGATGATGTCTTCTTCAAACCGCAGACCACTTCCGAGGTTGATCCACCTTTTGTTGCCAACCACTTCACATGAGGTGATGGGGAACCAGTCATGGAGCCGAGCCGGGTCGCCAACTAAGGCCCAAACTTCGTCGGCTGGAGAGTCAATAAACACATGTCGGCGCACTGTTCCCATTACTGAAGAGCCTAACGAACCAAAGTAGTTTCAGTCCAACTGTCAATTGATGAACCGACTCAGGTTTTTCGGTGCCGTTCGGCTATTTCGCCGACACCTCTCATGTGCTAGTCATATGTCTGTGACTTTGACAAAAGTCACAGCAACGAGCGGCAGTTGCAGATGGGGAAAATGCGATGAAGGTGACACAAGTGACGAGGTCATTGCGTCATTCTCTTGTGCCCTTGAGCCCAGCGATTGCTCTCGTAGCAGTTCAACTGGTGTTTTTCGGTCTTCCCGCCGGTGCATGGGTTCGAGCAGTGGTCATCGGTCTTTTGACCGCTCTCCTCGCGGTCGGAATGGCCTTGGTCTATCGGGCTAATCGCGTCTTGAACTTCTCGCAAGCCGACCTTGGTTTTGTGCCTGCCACTTTGTCGGTCGGCCTCATTGTTTTCAACGGACTGCCGTATCTCTTTGGCTTTGGCGTCGGTCTGGCGGGGGCGTTAGTTCTTGGAGCGATCGTTGAGTTAGCCATTGTGCGTCGATTTGTACGTTCGCCGCGACTGGTCTTGACCGTCGCAA
>JBIKOO010000171.1:0-2682 GCA_044358015.1 Ilumatobacteraceae bacterium | reverse complement strand
ACGAAATACACGCGACAAAGACCAACGAGGTTCCACTCCACGTACCCGAGAGACCACTATCGGATACCAAAACCAGCACACCGGCCATTCCGATCAACATGCCGACCCATTGCATACGAATGGGCCAGATCTTCCACAAGCCTCCCCATAGCGCCATCAACATTGGCTGAATCGCAATGATCGTGGCGACTAGTCCTGAATCAACTCCTCGATCTTCAGCAACGGTCACCATGCCGAGACCACCGATGAGTAACAAAATTCCTATAAATGCAGCATTGCGAATCTGCGCCTGTGACGGCCAAGCAATTTTCTTGGCCTTCAAAACGCACAACATCACCGTGCTGGCCACGGTGAATCGAATGCCTTGCATCAGAAACGGCGGCATGGTTTCAAGACCAATCTTGATTGCCAAATAGGTCGAACCCCAGATGATCCAAACTGCGGCTAGCGACAACACGACGGTGCGATTAAAAGTGGTGTTGGTATTACTCGGCATTCTTTCCAGTCTCGCAGATACCCTGATCAACATGAGTACCAATTTGGGTGCCAACTCAAGTTCCCTGACAAATACCCGGACACCTTTATGCGTTCTCGGTGACTTTGCCTGGGATGTACTCATTCGCACGAACTCTGAACTGCTTCGTGGCGGCGACACCTTCGGTGAAGTCATGCTCACGCCTGGTGGAAGTGCAGCCAACGTTGCAGTCTGGGCCAGTAGATGTGGAATGAATACGCGCTTCGTCGGAAAAATTGGGCGAGATCGATTTGGACAACTTGCGCAAGAAGATCTTGAACGCGAAAAAGTCATAGCGCACCTTGTTGAAACCGAAGCCCACTCAACTGGATCGGTTGCGGTGTTCGTAGACCACACGGGTCAACGCTCAATGGTTTCTGGTCATGGAGCCGACTTCTATCTCATGTCAAGTGAGTTGCCTGTTGAAGCAATTTCGTCGGCAAATCACTTACATCTCACTGCTTGGTCATTTTTTACCGATCCACCGCGTTCGGCTGCTCGCAAAGCAGCACGTATCGCTCGCGAACATGGCGCAACAGTTTCGTTTGACCCTGGCTCGTTTCAAATGATTCAAGAGATGGGCGTCAGTAACTTTTTGGCAGTGACAGCCGATCTCAACTTTGACATCGTGCTTCCCAATAAAGAAGAGGGCCAAGTTCTCACTGGATGCGACGAACCTTTGGCCATCGCCGAAGGTCTCACCAAGATTTTCCCTCAGGCACTCATTGTTTTAAAACTTGATGCTGAGGGTTCTTTGCTCTACGACAACGGAAAGTCAACGCACATTCCACCAGCCACCAACAACTTGGTTGACGCAACAGGTGCTGGCGACTCTTTTGCTGGGTCGTTCTTGGCGCATTATCTCGTCCACAAATCGCCAATTGAGGCCGCGCGTTTTGCGACAACAATTTCGGCATGGGTCATTGAGCACATCGGAGCACGACCCTCAGCCGATGCTCGACTCAAGACAGTTCTCGCGGCTCGCTCAAGGTAGTCGCTGTCAATACGCTCCTGCCTAGGATGTCGTAAATGGAACTAGGAATTATTGGTCGTCGCGCTCTTGTTACAGGTGGTTCAAGTGGACTAGGTCTCGCTACTGCTCGAGCACTTGCTGCCGATGGCGTCAGCGTCGTCTTGGCTTCGCGATCAGCCGAAAAACTTGCCATTGCCAAGGACTCAATCAAGCCCGCTCATGGCGCCTCCGTGCATTGCGTCGTTGCCGATGTCAGTGATCTTGCACAGATCACGTCCTTGATTGAACAAACCAACGAACTTCTTGGCGGAATCGACATCTTGATAGCCAATGCTGGTGGCCCTCCCCCAGGAACTTTTGCATCAACTCCCCTCGAGGCCTACGACGTCGCCCTACGACTGAACCTCGTATCAAATGTGGCCATGTGTCAGGCCGTTGTACCGGCGATGCAAGAACAAAAATGGGGACGCATTCTCGCGATCACCTCAAGTTCAGTTCGCGAACCGATTGACCGCTTGATTTTGTCGAATACAGCTCGCGCTGGTCTCACCGGTTTCTTAAAGACTCTGGCGCGTGAGGTCGCGAAAGACGGAATCACCGTGAACTCCATTCAGCCAGGATTACATCTCACCGACCGCCTGTCATCGCTCTACTCCGACCCATCAGCACTTGCCTCGTCAATTCCAGCCGGAGTCGTTGGTGACCCTGACGACTTCGGTCATGTTGCCGCCTTCATGTGTTCTGAACATGCCAAATTCATGACTGGTGTCGGTTTGCCTCTTGATGGCGGTGCACTACACGGACTGCAATAAACAGTCGCTCACTAGATCACCAATATTCGGCGAGTAATTCAAGACTTCGAATTCGTGCAGAAGTCTCATACGCAACTGCGGTGACCATTGCTTCGTCAGCGTGAACTCGATCAACTAGTTGATGAAGTTGTTCAGCGACGTGTTCACCATTTCCAATGATGCGACTCGAAGGCATTCGTTCAGCCTCAGCAATATCGGGATGGAGCGCCGCATCCTCTGCTGATGGCAATGGCAAAAAGCGTCCAGTTCGTCGCAGGTAGCCCGTCAAGCGCGATGACTTGGCATGCCATAGCGCCTCTTCGTCAGTGTCAGCCGCCAAAACATTGGCAGTCACAATCATGTACGGCTCGCTCAAAACATGTGAAGGGACGAAGCGTGACCGA
>JBIKOO010000065.1:0-9032 GCA_044358015.1 Ilumatobacteraceae bacterium | reverse complement strand
ATTTCGGCGGGCGGGACGGGAACTTTTGATTTATACGATCCGACCGATCCGGTGCTGGCTCGAATCAATGAAGTGCAAGCGGGAAGTTACGCGTTGATGGACTCACATTACGGAAATTTGGATTTGCCCTTTGAACAGGCTTTGTATGTCGTCGGAACGGTGATTTCAGTGAGTGACAGTTGGGCCGTGATTGATGTTGGCCTGAAGTCGCTGGGGATGGATCATGGCAATCCGACCATCGCTGGCGCGAGTGTTTGGTTTTGCAGCGACGAGCACATCACTTTCTCCATGAAAGATGGTCAGCCGCTGCCAAATGTTGGTGATCGTGTGTTGGTGCAACCTGCCCATATTGACCCGACCATCGCCCTTCACGAAACGATGCACGTGGTCGACCAGGACGGAAAAATCATCGACACCTGGCCCGTCAACCTCCGCCACTGGTAAGCGGTAATCATCTACCACTTTGGAGTTTCCCTGCCGCCTAGCGGCAGGGAAACTCCAAAGTGGCTCAAAATGGATGGGTAGGGAGGGTGGTGGCGAGGGAGCGGAAGGCTCGGCCGCGATGGGAAAGTTGGTTCTTTTCGTCGTCAGTCATCTCGGCAAACGTCCGCTGATCCCCCACGAAAATCCCCGGGCTCGGCACGAACAGCGGGTCAAAACCGAACCCGCGGCTCCCCCGTTCAGCCAGCGCAATATGTCCATCACATCGGCCCTCAACGATGAGTTCTGTTCCGTCCGGAAAGCACACGATCACCACGGTCACAAAGTGAGCGGCGCGTTCGGCTTGGCTCACACAACCTTTTTCTTGCAGGGCCTCAAGCAACTTTGCCCGATTAGCCGCATACGGGGTCTCGGCATGTTCGGGTCGATCAGCCGCATAGCGCGCTGTTCGCACGCCTAGTTCTCCTGGCAATGCATCAACAAACATTCCCGTATCGTCAGCCACCGCAGGCAATCCTGTCGCCTGCAAAATGGTCATCGCTTTCAATCGCGCATTACCCACCAATGTGTCGGCATCTTCCACAACATCGGGAATCTCTGCCGGGCGGGGCAACAAATGCACCACCCCAGCAAGCAGTTGCTCAATTTCATGCACTTTGTCTGGATTGGCCGAAGCACACACCACCGTTGGCAAAACGCGATCGCTTGTCACTTCAACAGTTCACTTAGCGCGACGTGATGGCTGACTTTCGAGCAATTGGCTCTGCAAGTCAAAGATCTGCGCAAGTCCATTCTCGGCAAGACCCAACAATGAATCAAGCTCGCTTCGTGAGAAGGCCATTCCTTCGGCAGTTCCTTGCACTTCAACGAAGCGGTTGAGGGTTGATCCCTTTTCACGCAACATCACCACGTTCATATCAACTTCAGCAGTGCTGTCTTCAACATACGGAAGGTCAATGACGGGCGTACCATTCACGATTCCGACACTGATCGCGGCGCACAACGAGGTCAACGGATGCTGGCTGATCACGCCGTTCTGCACCAACCGACTTAGGGCATCGTGTAGCGCCAAATAACCGCCACAAATACTTGCCGTGCGCGTGCCGCCATCAGCCTGCAGCACATCGCAGTCAACAACGACTTGCCGTTCGCCAAGCAAGCCCATATCGCACGAAGCCCGCAAACTTCGGCCGATTAAGCGTTGAATTTCTACGGTGCGACCACTCTGCTTACCTTTAGCCGCTTCACGATCAACACGATCGGGCGATGAACCAGGCAGCATCGAGTACTCAGCGGTGACCCAACCTTTGCCGCTGCCCTTCATCCAACGCGGAACATCTTCATCAATGCTTGCGGTGCACAAAACTCGCGTACGACCAAAAGAAACAAGCACGCTTCCCGCTGACATTTCGGTGAAGTCACGCTCAAAAGAAATTGGACGAAACTCATCATGCTGACGTCCATCAAATCGCAAACCAGTTGTATTCATTTATTTATTTCCTTTGTTCCATATATCGACATTTGATAATTCAGGTCCCAACAAACGGGTCCCTAAAGCCTTAAACCAACTCACATCACCGCTTGACATAAATGTGTGTTCACCCGAACGATCGGGATTTGTCTTCAACATCAATTGATGGTCTAACTGATCACGCAATGCGAACGCCGTTTCATCGGCCGATGACACCAAGGTCACATCAAGGCCGACAACATCGGAGATCACCCGGGCCAAATATGGATAATGCGTACACCCCAACAACAACGCATCAACATTGGCATCAACGATGGGCGCCAACATTCGTTGTGCCAAGAGAGTCACTTCAGGCCCAGAGGTTCGTCCTCGTTCGACGAACTCAACAAATCCTGGACACGCCGCACTCACCAATTTCACCGGAGCGCCAAGAGATGCTCGTGACACCGCCAAATCGTAAGCACCCGAACCGATTGTTCCGATAGTGCCAATGACACCAACAGTTCCTGATCGGGTGGCACGAACCAATGACTGTGCGCCTGGATCAATCACACCAATGACTGGAATATGCAAACCATCTGCAGCCAACTCGGCCTCGAGTTCGTGCACTGGCAGTGCCGCCGCCGCCGTATTGCAGGCGACCACAATGGCCTTCGCGTTGTAGTCCCGCACCAAACTCCAGGCCAACTCGCGGGCGTACTCACGAACGTCGTTGGGGTCTTTATCGCCGTACGGATATCGACCCGTATCGCCGATGTAGACGATGTCTTCATTGGGCAACAAATCAATCACTGCACGAGCAACGGTCAGCCCGCCAAAACCAGAATCAAAGATTCCGATCGGGCCATTGACGTCAAACTCATTGCTCACGTCGCTCAGGCTAGGCGAAAACCGACCAGACGAGAGTTCTCTGCGCCAAGCGAACTACGGTTATGTCATGAGTTCATATCGCCACATCGTTTTATTCAATTGGAAATCCGACACTCCTGCCGGTCATGCCGAGCGCACAATTGAAGCACTTGGTCAACTGCGCCCAAAGATTCCCCAAATCCAGTCGTATGAATTTGGCGCCAACCTTGGCATCAACCCGGGTACTTTTGATTTCGCTGTGACAGCAACTTTTAACTCCATCGATGATTACGTCACGTATCGCGACCACCCTGACCACAAAGCCTTCATTGCCGAGTTCACCGCACCGTATGTTGAAACGCGCGCATCAATTCAGTTTGAAATCTGATTTCTGAAATCTGATTTCTGAAATTTGATGCCTGAAACTAGTCGCCGTTGTTAGTCGCCACTCTCCTCGCACTCGGTGCTGCAGTTCTGCACGCCGGCTGGAATCTTGCGGTCAAACAATCTGGCGATCGCTGGTTGGCGTTGTGGGGTCTTTTCGTTGCTGGTGGATTGATTGGCTTACCGTACGCACTCATTGCCACGTTGCAGGGCGACCTTGGACTCGCCGCCTGGGGCTGGGCAGTAGCAAGCGGGGCGGTTCATGCTTTTTATATCGGACGTTTGGCGCGCACTTATGAAATCGCTGACTTCAGCGTCACCTATCCCATCGCTCGCGGGGGCGGCGCGTTGGTTGCTGCGATCGGTGGCGTGATTTTTCTTGACGATCATCTCTCCCCACTTTCAATCATTGGCATCATCATCGTTGTCGCAGGCCTCGTCATACTTTCAGGTCATGTTGATTGGGGTCATGTTTGGCCAGCGCTCATCGTCGCCAGTCTGATCGGCGCATACACCGTCATTGACAGCAAAGGTTCGCGCTCGACAGTTGGTGGCGCCTACGCAATGGCAATCTTTGTCACTGGCGGAATCGGCACAACGATTCAAGGTCTCTACCGACGTAAATGGACAGAGATGAAAGCCAGCATTGCTCCAATGTGGCGTCAATACTTCCTCACTGGACTTGCCTCGCTCATCACCTACTGGATGGTGCTAGTCGCAGTACGTCGCGCCCCTGTTGGCTATGTGACGGCGTTACGTGAATCAAGTGTGGTCTTCGCAACGTTTATTGGCTGGAAAGTATTGAAAGAAGACAGCGGAATTCGCCGCATTCTTTCGTCGCTTTTGATTGTGGCCGGACTCGTCACTTTGGTACTTGGCAGATAGCTAACTACTAACCAAAACTATTAATCAAAACTACAAACCAAAACTACAAACGATCGGCGAGCCCCGATGCACGTGTGATCACAGTGCTCACTGCAGTTCGTAACGCGGCCTCGCTCGCAACAACAGTCAATTGTTCACGCGCTCTCGACACACCGGTGTACAGCAACTCGCGAGTCAATAGTCGCGAACGACCAGTGGGCAACACGACGACTGCATGCTTGTATTCAGATCCCTGACTCTTATGAATGGTCAAGGCGTGAACCGTTTCAACTTCGGGCAAACGAACGGTCGGAAACTCGCGAGGTCCGGCAAGACCATCAAAGACAACTCGAAAATCGCCCTGCGGGTCAAGACAAACAACACCGACGTCGCCGTTATACAACTGATTACCATGATCATTTTTAGTAATCAAAATGGGTCGACCGACAAACCATTGTTTACGTGAAGCAGAACCAAGCCAACGATTAACGGTCCGGTTCCACCCCGCAATACCAAGTTGGCCCGAGCGTGATGCACATAACAACTGCATGTCACCCAAAACTTCAAGGACCCTGCCGTATTGCGATGCATTGGCCAGTTCAACGACCTCTTGAGCGTGTCGACGAACTGCAAAACCCAAAGACTCAAACGCAACCAGATCCGCTGGTTCTTTGCTTGATGGGTCTATCCAACTCACAACACCATCACTGTTTCGGTGCGATTTCAGTAGATCAATCACTTGATCGGCATCACCCGATTGAACTGCCTTGACCACTTGCTCAATTGGCGAACCGACGGCATATCGATACTGCGTCGTTAATCGCTTTGTGCATCCGTGAAGTTTGCTTCCCTCGGCTCTAGCGGCAGTTGAAATATCTGCCAATACTGTTCCGGCGTCAACGCTTGCTAATTGCTCGGGGTCGCCGACCAAAAACAACTCTGCATTTGGTCGCAATGCATCAAGTAATCGATACATCAAAGACAAAGAAAGCATTGATGCTTCGTCAATAATGACCAAGTCGTAGGGCAAAGGATTCTCACTGTTGAATTCAAATCGGCCCTGACGACGAACTGGCGAGTAACCCAACAGACGGTGGATTGTGATTGACGGCGCTTCTTGAACACGCGCAATCACTTCAGGTGTGGCCTTCTCGGTCAATAAGCGTGACTCAATTGCTTGTCGCATACGGTCGGCCGCCTTCCCCGTTGGCGCAGCCATGGCAACAGAAATATCTTGTGCTGAGCCACCGGCGAAACGTTCCACAAGTTGCTTGGCAACGGCGGTCGTCTTACCACTACCAGGTCCACCTAGAAGCACCTGCAAACGCGAACCTGCCGCCGAACTCAACCATTGGGCGATTGTTCGTTCTTCTTCAAAGCTCCGCAAGACGTACAGCTTCGATCCATCAAGAACAAACGGGCGCCGAGGCAAACGCTCAACTGTGGAAGGTGTTGCAACAAGATCAGCGTGTTCAGAAACTGCTTGTACCCATTCAGAAGATGCAGGCCAGGTCAAGGCACCAATCTCAAGATCGTCGGGATACCAACGTTCAATCTCGTTCAGATCAATACAAGTGTGTCCGCCTTCTGAGGCGTTGAGTGCTAACGCAAACGACAGCCACACCAGATCATTCACTACTGGGGGCACGGTTCCGTTATTGCTCAATGAAAGCAGGGTTGCTACCGCCGAAAATTGTGACCGTGAAACTGCACCGCTGTCAACGTAATAATTCATTCGCTCGGGATAGTTGCTCATGGTCGGTCTCCTGCTAACAAATTCGACAACTTCTCCCATAACCCGCGTGGAGCTTTCCACTGAAATACGCCATAGGGCATTCCATTGGCGTCAACGGGCGATTCGACTCCCACCATTCCGCGCACGAAGAAATAGGCGACACCAGCAATCACTTCATCTGCATTGAGATCTGGTTGTCGCCAGCGAAGCATGCGATAGATCGCAGTTCCGTATAACAAGGCTTGCAGCGGATAATGATGATGAGCCATCGCATGAATCAACTCTTTGGGGGCATAGGCATCCATCAATGTGGTGATCTCGTCAGAATCCAGGCGATTGGTCTTGTAGTCGGTGATAAACAAACGAGGCGATCCGTCGTTATCGGTTACCCGAATAACTGCGTCAATCGAACCGTTCAAAAGACCGGCCAACGGAATATCAAACGAGGAATCGCACAGTGAGTCTGCGTACGCAAACAGAACATCGTTTTCAGTAAGGGAAGATTTCAGCAACTTGCCGATGTCGCTAGCGAGTATTCCTTGACTCAATTTCGCCAAAGACATTTCAAAATCAAGTTCGCTCAGCCGGTCTTTAGGAGCAATTTCTGCCAGCGACTTATTGTTGAACGGTTCTCCAAGCGGTGTCTGATATGAAGCGATGACGCCGTCAATCAACTGCTGACGGAACGGTCGCAACAATGAAGAGTTTGCGTGACTATCAATCGCTCGGGTTACCTCGTGGTGCAAATCTTTAGAAGTATCCACGACTTCGTAGACCTTGTGCATCACGCGGCCAAAGTAAGTACCCCCTGGCACTCGCGCCAATGACATATCCACACCTTCGGGTAGACCGGTCGGCACATCGTGAGCGGCGTATTGATGCGCGCCCACCCCAAGCAGCGACATATCAATCGGTGCTTCGTCTCGGCCACCAGATTCAGCCACAAAGCCATCACTGCGCAAACCAGTCTCTCGATCTTGTTGACGCGAAGTAATGCCGCTAAACGAAGTGCGGCGATACGACTGAACCACTGAGGCCGGAGCCTCTGCTAATTCCAGATGATGCGAGCTTGAAGCAACCACGGGACGAAATACCTTTGGTTTCGCCAGTGAATCGACTCCACGCTTCTCTACTTTGTCCACGAGCTTGACTGCTTCATCTACATTGGTGCATCGATCAAAGATTGATGGGTTCGTCCCACCCGATGTAAACAACACCGACAAGTGATGTTCAGCTCGAGTGAGCGCCACATAAAGAAGTCGACGACTTTCTTCATCGCTGGCGTCCTTAATCGCCGCCGTTGTGCTCGGGTCGGCTTGACCGATCGCCCAGCCGATATCGATGACCCGTGTGCGAGATCCATGACTATCTACTCGCGTGTACACCGGAGCATTCTCTAATTTCCCATCTTTTGCTTTCCAGAGGTCGGCCACGACGACCACAGGGAACTGCAATCCCTTGGCGCTGTGCACAGTCATGATTTGTACCGCCGCCGCATCACTTTCAACTCTTCGGCTCACCACTTCGGATAAATCTTCAATTGACTCAAGTCGTCCGAATACTTCAAGCGCATGAGCCGCGCTACACGGACTCCCCTTGGAGTATTCGTGAAGCAGATCCATCACATGCGCGAAATCCGCTAGGTAACGCTCGGCATCTGATGTAGTTGTCAGAGATCGAGCGACATCGGCATCTCGCAGAATTGCAGTACTCAATGCGGCAACTCCTGAGCGACGAAGAATATTGGCCCACGTGGCTATTTGTTCTTGCCAATTTGCCATCATGTGATCGTCCAAAATCTCGGGATCGGTTAAGGAATATCCAAAGAATGGTGTGGCCACCGCAATTCGAGTTCGACCCAAATCGGACACTCGATCCATTGCTTCGAGCAACGAACGAATCGCCAAAGCAATGTGGCTTTTCATGACTGACTCGGTTCCGTTACTCACGGCAGGAACTCCGTAGCGACGAAGCTCTCGTTCAATGTTGCGACCAACTCCTTTACGCCCAACAAGAACGCAGATATCTTCAGGCCGAACCGAACGACGCTCGCCTTGAGGATCTTTGGCCGAAACCGGAACCTCGCAATCGGCGAGAATTTCTAAAACTCTTCGCGCCACTGGCCGCGAAAGTCCGCCTTGGCTCGTGATATTTCCGATATCGATGAGCGTGAGTGGCTTCGTGCCAACAATTGCTGAACCAGCGTGACGATCAGGTGCCGTCACTTGGATGTATTGAATTTCCGAACCAAAGGTTTGTTGATCAAATAGCGCATTAAGCCCATCAATAAGATGTTCATCGGAACGTTGATTCTGCGCCAAGGTGCGCATGGGTTTGCCACTACGGTGTTCGACATAGGCAGCAACGTCGGCCCCACGGAAACCATAAATAGCCTGCTTAGGGTCACCCACTGTGATGAGGGCCCGAAGATCATCGCTGTTTTCCGAATCAAATGTGGACGTGAAAAGTTCCCACTGCAACATGTCTGTGTCTTGGGCTTCATCAACGAATGCCAAAGCGAAACGTTCTTTGAAGGCCTGGACAACGGCTGGGTACTTTCCGGAAGTCACGACCTCAGAAGCTCGACGTAACAGATCGTTATACGAAGGTGAGTGAACACTCTTTTCTTGAACACGACGAACTGCCTCGACGACGACCTTCTCGAGTTCGGCATAGATCGCGAGCTCCTCAACGGTCTTACTCGAGCGATCAAACCACAACTCAGCGCGCGGTGATCCGAGTTTGGCCTTTACGAGCGATACCAACTTGGACTCATTACCTTCAGCGATGATGTGTCCCTGCACGCCTGATTCAACGAACGCGTCGTTGACAGCCTCAAGAACCAAACGATTGGTTGCGTCTTCGCCGTCGAGTTGCATGGTTGATAAACCAGCAAGGCCAAGGACCTTGTTGCATACTGCGTGGATTGTTGAAATTGTTGCAGTATCAAATTCAACGACGGCGCGTCGCAATCGACGAATGATGTCAGCGCGCGATGCAAGATCGTCTGCCAGCACTTTTGAAATCGCATCGCCTTCATCTGGTGAATTGCTCTCTAACTGATCAGCAATTTGCACCATGCGCCGACGAACTCGGTCACGCAATTCGGCCGCGGCGTTACGAGTGAACGTCGTGATCAAGATGTTGCCAATGCGTAAGTCTTCGCGTAACGCAATTTCACGGGCAACCAGTGCAGCAACCGAATAGGTCTTACCGGTACCGGCACTTGCTTCAATGACCAATCCGTTGACTAGTTTTTCGGTCGCGAGATCGAGAGCGACCAGGTCT
>JBIKOO010000169.1:0-2703 GCA_044358015.1 Ilumatobacteraceae bacterium | reverse complement strand
AACTCCAGCCGAAGGATTGCCTGTACCCGCAGAGGGCACACCACCAGAAGAACTATCAACAAGTGAAAAAATTGACCTTGCGCTCGTCACTACGTTCAATCAATCGGTGCAGATCACTTTCGTCGCCCTTGTGCTCACACTTTTCTTCACAATCTTTGGCTTTCTCGCGATTTCCATTGATACGCAGTCGGCATGGATGATGACCGAAAAGTCGCATGTGTTTTTCACATGGACCCTCAGCGGTCGCGATCTAGTCGTGACTGAATCACTGTTGCGTGTCGCCGGATTCTTAGGCGCATTCATTGGCATGTACTTCACTGTGGTTCTTGCAACTGATGAAACGTATCGCTCTGAATTCATGGAGGACACGTCACCACTTGCCCACGAAGCTTTGGCTGTGCGACTCGCATACAAACACTCTCATGAAGCCTGATTACTCAATCAGAGTGTTGCATCATCTCAATGAAATGCAACAACTCCAAGCCTGCACCGACTTGGTGTGGGGACCAGGTACCGGCAACATGGTCAGTGCTGACTTCTTGATGGCCCTGTCGCATGCAGGTGGCTATGTGTCGGGGGCATTTACATTGACAGATTCTGGCGAAGTCATGGTGGCGTGTTCGTTTGGCATGTTGGCCCAACACCGTGGTGATTGGTGTTTGCATTCACATATCACCGGTGTCAATCCAACGTTGCAGAACTCTGGTCTTGGCACCGCGATGAAGAATCATCAAAAACAATGGGCCCTTGATGCTGGGCTCACCGCCATCACGTGGACTTTTGATCCTTTGGTACGGCGCAATGCTTGGTTCAACATTGAACGCCTTGGTGCAAATGCAGTTGAGTTTCACATCAACTTTTACGGACCGCTTCATGACGAGATCAACGGTGACGATGAAACCGATCGTTTACTGGCCCGTTGGGATATCCGCACTGAACGAGTTCGCGGAACTGAAACTTACTCAATTGTTCTAGAAACACCCGAAGACATTGTGCAATTACGTCGCTCTGACCAAGCATCCGCTCGCGCATGGCGGTTAAATATGCGTGAGCAACTTTCACGAGCTTTCCAAACTCATGAAGTTACCGGCTTCACGAAAGATGGTTCGTATGTGCTCACACCCCGACATTCCACAAAGGGCCAGTCATGATCGACAACCTTGAACCAATCACGATTCGAGCCATTGAATTACGCCGTATCTCGTTGCCTTTGGTGACACCATTTCGCACATCGTTTGGCACCGAGAACGCTCGCGACATTTTGCTCGTTCGTGTTGAAACCGATTCACACGTTGGCTGGGGCGAATGCGTTTCCGGAAATGATCCGTTGTATTCGAGCGAATATGTTGAGGGCTCGCAACATGTGATGGTCCATCACCTCATTCCGCGCCTATTTGCTTTCAACGGCGGTCGCATGTCGGCTCACGATGTGGCCCACATTCTTGAACCAGTCAAAGATCACCGCATGGCCAAGGCTGCACTTGAAGCGGCATTGCTTGATGCTCAACTTCGCGCGAACGATGTTTCACTCGCCAGTCACTTGGGTTCGATCAACGAGCTGGTTCCTTCGGGGGTTTCGGTTGGCATCGCCAACTCAATTGATGAACTCGTGAAAACTGTCGGCGGATATCTCGATGAGGGCTACGTACGCATCAAACTCAAGATTGAACCGGGTTGGGATATTGAACCCGTTCGTATCATTCGCCAAACCTTTGGTGATCACATTCCACTGCAAGTTGATGCCAACACTGCATACACCCGCAACGACGGACCATTGCTTGCGCAACTTGATCCATTCAATTTGTTGCTCATCGAACAACCTCTCCCCGAAGATGATGTGACGGGTCATGCACTCATCGCCAAACAAGTCGGCACTCCAATATGTCTTGACGAATCCATCGTGTCGTCGCTCGCCGCGGTTGATGCCATTGAACGAGGCGCTTGTTCAATCATCAATATCAAGGCTGGTCGCGTCGGTGGATACCTCGAGGCCGTGCGCATTCACGATGTGTGTCGCGAGCGCGGAATTCCGGTGTGGTGTGGTGGCATGCTCGAAACTGGCATTGGCCGCGCCATGAACCTGGCACTTGCCGGACTCCCGAATTTCACCGTTACCGGCGATGTTTCGGCTTCAGAGCGCTTCTGGAAGAAAGACATCGTGACCGATCCCATTCGGCTCGAGAACGGTCACGTGCGCTTACCCAAGGGTTCGGACACGGGTGTGCAGATCGACGACGCTTTCCTCGACGAAGTCTCGACAAGTGCGATCACGCTACGACCGTAAAGCAGTGGCGGGACTATTGTCTCCCACATGACATTTCCTTTTCTTTCCGATGAATGGATGGATGCCGCCAAGGGCATCCGTGCCAAGTACCAAGGTCAAGCCCCCAAGATCACCGCAGTGATCCGGATCAATCAGGTCATCACCGATGTTCCTTTTGGTGACGGCACCGTGAAGAGCTACATGGACACCTCGTCAGGTGAGATGGAAGTCGAACTCGGCGAACTTGAAAATCCTGATGCTGTTGTGACCACCGACTGGGCAACTGCTCGTCAGATTTTCGGACTCAATGATCAGGCCGCAGCGATGCAGGCTTTCATGGGTGGCAAGATCAAGGTCACTGGCGACATGATGAAGATGATGGCGATGCAGACCGCCATTCCTCAAAGCGACATCACCGCCAAGGTCGCCGACGAAATCAA